>JBFKVA010000001.1:0-179724 GCA_041635475.1 Acidimicrobiia bacterium
ATTCTAACCCCGGACCGTGATCCGGCCGGGGGACAGTGCTAGGCGGACAGTTTGACTGGGGCGGTCTCCTCCCAAAAGGTAACGGAGGAGCACAAAGGTACCCTCAATGCGGTTGGCAATCGCATGCAGAGCGCAAAGGTACAAGGGTGCTTGACTGCGAGACACATAGGTCGAGCAGGTGCGAAAGCAGGTCTTAGTGATCCGGTGGTTCCGTGTGGAAGGGCCATCGCTCATCAGATAAAAGGTACTCCGGGGATAACAGGCTGATCTCCCCCAAGAGTCCATATCGACGGGGAGGTTTGGCACCTCGATGTCGGCTCATCGCATCCTGGGGCTGAAAGCGGTCCCAAGGGTTGGTCTGTTCGCCCATTAAAGCGGCACGCGAGCTGGGTTCAGAACGTCGTGAGACAGTTCGGTCCCTATCCGTCGCAGGCGTTGGAGATTTGAGAAGAGCTGCCCCTAGTACGAGAGGACCGGGGTGGACGAACCTCTGGTGTGCCAGTTGTTCTGCCAAGAGCACGGCTGGTTGGCTACGTTCGGAAAGGATAAGCGCTGAAGGCATCTAAGTGCGAAGCCTCCTTCAAGATGAGATCTCCCACCGGTTCAACCGGGTAAGGCCCCTGGTAGACGACCAGGTTGATAGGCCGGAAGTGGAAGCGTGGCAACACGTTGAGAGCTGACCGGTACTAATCGGCCGAGGGCTTGGACATTTCCCAAAGGAATTCGAAGTGGTAGTGCTCACTGTGGAGTGCTCGGGGTGCCGAGCACACGTGATTTGCCTGGTGGCGATAGCGACGGAGTCACACCCGTTCCCATTCCGAACACGGAAGTTAAGGACGTCAGCGCCGATGGTACTTGGGGGGCAACCCCCTGGGAGAGTAGGTCACCGCCAGGCATCATTTGTGAGAGGAGGCCGTCCCGGGTAGGGGCGGCCTCTTTCTCGTGATCGGAGGTACGCGTTGAGTGACAACCGAAGAGGAGGCGCCCGAGGGCCCGGTCCCCGGGATCGGCGGGGCGCCAGTGGTGGCCGGCAGGCCCGGCCCCGTGATGACGACCGTCCGGCTCGGCAGGACGACCGTCCGGCTCGGGGCGTTCTCAGGGTGGGTGACACCCCCGGCTCCGAGCTTCCCCGGTGGGTGAGGGACGAGATCCGGCTGGCGACGTCCAAGGACCGATTCCAGCCGACCATGGCCCTCCTGCAGGACGCAGCGTACGCGTTCGCCTCCGGCAAATACCGTCAGGTGGTTCCCAAGCTGGAGGAGGCCAAGTCGTTGTCGTCGCGCGTGGCCACGATCCGGGAGCTGCTCGGCCTGAGCTACTACAGGCTCGGACAGTGGGAGCCGGCACTCAAGGAGATGCGGGCGTTTCGTCGCCTGGCCGGTGAGACGACGCACATGGCGGTCGAGATGGACGCCTTGCGTGCCCTGGGACGACGGGAGGACGTCGACAAGACGTGGCGCCTCTTCAAGGAACTGGGTGGGGACACCTGGGCCAAGTCCGAGGCCAAGGTGGTGTACGCCTCGTTCCTCCTGGAGGATGGCAGGGCGCGCGAGGCGTGGAGGGTCGTCAAGCCCGAACGCCTCGTGGCCCAGGCCGGTGAACACACACTGCGGGAGTGGTACGTGGCAGCCCGGGTGGCGGCGTCGCTCGGTGACTCGGCGACGGCGGCCAAGCTGGCCAAGGCGATCGAGAAGCAGGATGTCTCGTTCCCCGGGCTCGAGGATCTCTTCGACGAGATCGGCTGAGGTCGGCTCGGCGGTTTCTGTCGTACGCCGTCCATACGGTCGGCTCCATCCCGCCTTCCCCGGTCGAGACAGGAGCCATCCATGGATCTCAACATCGTGGTGCTGGCCGGGCACATCGCATCCGACCCCGAACGGAGGTCGTTCGCCTCCGGCAGCCGCCTCCTGCGCCTCCTCGTGGCGGTCCGTCAGAGTGAGCCGCGCCGAAGGGTCGACGTCCTCCCTGTGGCCTTCTGGGACCCACCCGAGGCCCTGTGGGACCGTGACCTTGCGGTCGGGGACCGGGTGTGGGTGGCGGGGTCGGTCCAGCGGAGGTTCTGGGCCTCCGACGAAGGGCGCCGCTCCCGGCTGGAACTCGTCGCCCAGCAAGCCCAGGTGAGAGCGGGCGACGAGGAGCCCGACACCGCCGATGCGTCGGGCGATCGAGCCTGATCCCGAGTTCCGGGAGCCACTGGGCCCCTCTACCCTTGGGCGCCATGCGCATCGCAGTCGCCTCCGCCAACCAGATGAGTGCCGATGCCGGCCTGGGCCTCGGCCATGCCGGAGGAAACGCCGTTGACGCATGTGTGGCGGCCGCCCTCGTCGCCATGCTCACCGAGGTGGGCATCTGTTCACTCGGAGCGGGTGGTTTCGTCACGGTGTGGCCGGCTGGCGGGAACCCGGTCACGATTGACGGCTACATGGAGATGCCGGGCCGGGGCCTCGAGCCTGATCGGTTCGGGGGTGGCGGGCAGAAGGTGTGGCTCGGCTACGGAGGGGGAATGGAGACGATCGTCGGGGCCGGCTCGGTGGCAACACCGGGAGGCTTGGGCGCACTCGCCAAGGCCGTCGACCTCTTCGGACAGGCTCCCTGGCACGCTGTGTTGGATCCGGTGATCGGCCACGCCCGCAACGGCTTTCCCTTGTCGCCGGCCTCTGATCTTTACCTGGAGTTCTCCGCGGAGTCGATCTACGGCGTCGATCCCCGATCTCGCGCGGCCCTGTTCACCGGTTCGGAACGTCGCACGACCGGGGACCTGATCGAGGTCGCCGACCTGGCAGGCACGCTGGAGGGCCTCGCATCCGAGGGCGTCGGCCTGCTCTACCGGGGCGAGCTGGGGTCCATGATCAGTGCCCACGTCCTTGCCGAAGGGGGGATCCTCACCCGGGAGGACCTGAGGACCTACGAGGCGCGGCTGCGGGAGCCGATCCACACGCTCTTCGACGGATGGGAGGTGGCCACCAACCCCGGTCCTGCCATTGGGGGGGCGGCCATGACCGCCATGCTGCGGCTGGCCGGACCGGGCTGCTTCGACCTGACCGACCAAAGTCATGTGGACCGGGTCATCGCCGCCCAGCGAGCGGTGATGCGGTTCCGCCGGTCACGCCTGGACGGCACCGAGCACCCCGATGTGGAGCACCTGCTGGCCCTCAGCGCGGCCGCATCCTGGAAGGAGCTCTTGGGCTCACCCTCGACCGTCCACGTCTCGGCCGTCGACGGGGACGGGAACGGATGCGCCATCACGATGTCGGCCGGGTACGGCAGTGGTGTCATCGCACCGGGAACGGGGATCTGGCTGAACAACTCGCTCGGGGAGTTGGAGCTCAATGCGGGCGGGTTCCATCAGTACTCCCCGGGGACTCGTCTCATCTCCAACATGGCCCCCACCATCGCCCGCAACGGGGAGGGCGCCGTCCTCGCCATCGGGAGCCCGGGGGCGGATCGAATCACCACCGCCCTCCAGCAGACGCTCCTCGGGTTCCTGCACGGCGGACACTCGATCCAAGAGATCGTCGCCAATCCCCGGCTCCACGTCGAACTCGCCGAGGAGGGCGGGTATCGGGTGGCCCACGAGCCGGGCATCGCCCTCGGTGCCGGCCATGAGGCCCGCCCCTTCGACGATCTGCACATGTTCTTCGGGGGCGTCGCCGGGGCCCTGTGTGACCCGGCGGGCCGAGTGGAAGCAGCCGCAGATCCCCGTAGGGCAGGCGGTGTGGCGACCGGGTGAGGATCCCTGTCGATGGCCCGACGGCTCGTGTACGCTCGGCCGAGCAAGACGCGATCACACGGAGGTGGTGGAATGCCGTGGGTCTGGTCCGACGAGCTTGCGAACCGCCTGGTGGAGTCGGGCATCATCGAGCCCGATCGGGTTCGAGACAGCCTCCCGGTGGCTTTCGCCGTTGACGACCCAACCGACCTCGTCCGCCTGGGACGAACCCTGCTCGGGATCGAGCCGAGCGAAGCGCCCGCTTCATGACGGTGCGCGCCCTGCTGGCACGACCGAGGTGGTTCATTTTGGCCGTGCTCATGGCCGTGGTCGTACCCGGCTCGGTACGTCTCGGCCTGTGGCAGCTTGACCGCCTCGACGAACGAATGGCGCTCAACACGATCTGGGAGCACCGGTTGGCGGCGGATCCCGTGCCGGTGGACGTGATCACCTCCAACGCGGCCGCACTTGCTCGTGAGGACCTGCGCCATGTCCGCGTGGAAGTGGAGGGGACGTTCGTCGTCGACGAGCAGATCCTCGTCCGCAACCGACCGCAAGGTGGCCGCAACGGCAACTGGGTCGTCACGCCGATGGTTCGCCACGGCGGCTCCACCCTGGCGATCCTCCGTGGGTGGGTGCCGTTCGAGGTGGTCGACCCCTCGGACCGTCGCCTCACGCCGCCACGTGGGCTCGTCGTGGTCGAGGGAGTTCTCATCCCCGGAGAGGAGCCGGCCGGACTTGGTCCCCGCGACGAGAGTGAAGGGCGGTTGGCCCGCATGGTCCTGCTCGACCTCGAACGCCTCGGGGAACAGGTGGGGGCCGACCTGGGCGGGTACTACGTCCAGCAGACGTCACCGGGCGACCTGCCGGCCCTGGTGGGGCTGGTGGACATCGACGACGATGGTCCGCACTTGGCGTACGCCATCCAGTGGTTCTCGTTCGCCCTCATCGGGGCCGCGGGGTTCGCGGTGCTGGTTCGGAGGGAGTCGAAGCTCCTCAGAAAGGAACCAGATGTGTAGATCGATCCAGGACCTGCGTCGGGCAGACCCGGCGGCCACCTACGACGATGCGCGGGCTGCGGCTCGCCAGTACGTCCGCAAGGTGAGCGGCTACCGCTCACCGTCGCGGGCCAACGAAGCCGCGTTCGAATCCGCGGTCGAACAGGTGGCGGAGGCGACTCGCACACTCCTCGACCGGGTGGGGGCACCGCTGGCCCCCTGAGGTCGCCGGCCGAACCCGCCAGGGTCCCCGGAATCGGCACCGGCGGTCCTACTCGGTGCTCGTCTCGGCCAGCTCCACGGCCAGGTCGGCCATCATCTGCTGGGCCTTGGTGATGTGGCCCACGGTGGCCAGGCCGTGGGCGTGGCCGCGGGCGGTTTCCCCGGCCTGGAGTCGCAACGCCGACGTCCGGGCATGGGCTGCTGCCCGCTCCAGCTCGGCCGCCAGCAGCCCGTACCGATCCACGGCCGAGGCGATCGCCGGATGCAGCGCATCACGGGCGACCTTGGTGGCGACGGTGTCGGGGGAGTCCGGCGGTGCCTCCGCCAGCACCGCTCGCGCGTCGGCGATCGTGAACCGTCCGTGGGTCACCTCACGGCCGACGATGATGCCGGCGGCTCGCCGATCACCCGAGCGAACGGCCATGACGTCACGGAGGTCGTCGAGGTCCCGGACACCGCCGGCGACGATGACCGGTTGGGCGACCGTCTCCAGCGTGGTGACCAAGATGGAGAGATTCGGCGGCTCGAGCAACGCATCCCGACCTGCCTCCGACACCAGGTAGGCGGCGGCCCCGGCCGACCACATCTCGAGCAGGACTTCCTCGAGGAAGCGGCCCGAGTCCATCGTCCACCCGCGAACGGCGATCTCCTCGTTGGGGCGCACATCGAGTGAGATGGCGATCTTCCCCGGATGGTCGCGGCACAGGTCGTACACCAAGTTCTGGTTCTCGATGGCCGCAGTCCCCATCACCACCCTCCACGCGCCGGCATCGACGAGCCGCTTCGCTTCCCCGTGCGATCGGACGCCGCCGGCAACCTGAACGGGAATCCCCACCTCGGCGATGAGGCGATCGATGAGGTCGCGGTTCCGGTAGTCGCGATAGGCAGCCGCATCGAGGTCGACGATGTGTAGACGATCGACGCCCTGGGCCTCCCAGGCCTTGGCGCGCCCGATTGGATCGTTGTCCAGTGTGATCGACGCCTCGAGGTCGCCCCGTTGAAGACGAACCGAACGCCCCCCGAGGATGTTCACCCGTGCATACAGCTCCATCGTGGTCCTTTGTGGTCTGGGTCGAGCTTACGTCGGCGGCCGCGATCGTGCGAAGGGCCCGGGTCGAGTGGGCGGCTCAGGGGCCCTGGAACTCGTAGATCGGGCCGAGTTCGAGGAGGGAGGTGAGTTCGTCGAGCGCCCGGCGGCCCTCGTCGAGGAGGGAGGGATCGGCCAGGTCGGTGAGGGCGAGCTCGTCGCGGTAATGGCGGTGAACCCACTGCTCGAGCCGATCCAACCGATCGCTGTCGGCGATCACGCCCTCTGGCACCGCGGCCAGCTCATCGGGTGTCAGCACCACTCGCAGGCGAAGGCAGGCGGGACCGCCTCCGTTCGACATGGACTGGCGGAGGTCAAGGGTGACGACCTCGTCGACTCCCCGGTCCAGGAGCCACTCGGTCGCCTCCTTCGCCTGGGGTTGCTCGGTGACCTCTGACGGTGCGAGCAGCAGGCGCGCCCCGTCGGGAAGGGCGACGAGCTGGCTGTTGAACAGGTAGCTGTTGACGGCCTGGGACAGGGAGAGCAGGCGCCTGGGCACGGTCACCACGTGGAGGGAGGCGCCGAGGATCGAACGCATCGCCCCAATCGTCGCGGGTTGGTCGGCGTACGCCTCCTCGTGACAGATGAGGAGGTCGCGGTCACCGACCGCGATGACATCGTTGTGGAACACGCCGGCGTCGATGGCGGCGGGGGACTGCTGGGCGAATACGGTCCTGACAGGGTCGAGCCCGTGCTGGCGGGCGATGGCGGCCGAGGCGAGCGCGGACTGCCGGGCACGATACGTGGATCCGCCGGCACCACCGTGCACGAACAGGTGGACTCCCGCTCCGTCGTGGGTCCCCGAGGAGAGCCGGGTGTGGTTGGCGGCACCTTCGTCCCCGGACTCACCCGAGCCGGGGATCGCCTCATGGACGACGAATCGCTCGGTGTCCGCGAAATACCGGGCCAGGACGGAGTGTGTGGTTCGTGACTCGATCGAGCGATGGAGGTGCGACGACAGGTTGGCCGGGGTCAGGTGGACCCGCCCGTCGAGCGTGTCCGACGACGGGGACACGGTGGCGGCGTTGGCGGTCCACATGGCCGAGGCCGATGACACGGCCGATACGAGGCCGGGGTCCCGGCGAAACGCACGTGCCAGCACGTCGGTGTCCGATCCGGTGAAGCCGAATCTGCGGAGTGTGGGGAGATGGGGCCGCTCGTGGGGAAGGAGCACGCCCTGGGGAATACCCCGCTCGACGAGGAGCCGCATCTTGGCGATGCCCTGGAGGGCGGCGGTCCGTGGTGACGAGACGAGGCGCGCATGTCGTTGGGAGGCGAGGTTTCCCCGGCCCAGCCCTCCGTAGTGGTGGGTTGGACCGACGAGCCCGTCGAAGTTGACTTCGACCGCGCTCACAGGACAGTGCGGCCGGGGCGAAGGGGCGTGATCCGGACCTCGGCGCCGCCGTCGAGGCCGAGGGTGTCGAGGACGGCCGGGTCCACCTTCAGGGTCCCCTGCGACAGCAGGTAGTGCGTCGTTGCCACGCAGCGGAAGGACTCGACGCCGGTGCTCGCGATGAGGAGCGGGTCCGGGCCAGGTGGTGGGTTCTCCATCGGAGCGATCACCTCGAGGGCGGACTGGCGGACCGCCCTCAGGTCCTTGATGCGCGCGTCGAGGCTGGCCCCGCCGTCGAAGATGTCGACGTAGCCCTGGTAGCGGAAGCCCTCGGATTCGAGGAGGCGGCGGGCCGGGAGGGTGCTCGGGTGCACCTCGCCGATGACCTTGCGTGCGCTGTCGGGCAGCAGAGGGGCGTAGATCGGGTGCCGGGGCATGAGCTCGGCGATGAACGCCCGGTTGCCGGTGGCCGACAGCCGATCAGCCTCCGGGAACGGCAGCTGGAAGAAGTGCCGACCTAGCCCTTCCCAGAACGGGGCCGATCCGTCGTCGTCCTGGAATCCCCGCATCTCGGCCATGACTCGGTCTGGAAAGCGGTCTGGGTGCTGGGCCATGAACAGCATCCGGGAAAGGCTCAGGAGGCGCCCGTTGCCGGCTCCGACGTGGTCCTCGTGGAGGTAGAGCGACGCCACCTCGGCGCTCCCCGTGTAGTCGTTCGAGAGGTAGAGCGTGTGGGTCCGCCGGTAGACGCCGAGCTCCCGGCTGGAGGCCACCGTGGTTCCCACCCGGTAGGAGTAGAACGGCTCGGAGAGGCCGACGGCGCTGAACACCGATGCCGAACCGAGCACCGTCTCGGTTGCGCCGTCGACGAGGACGAAGAGGTAGTCGTTCTCGGCCGGCATCGGCTCGGCGTTCTCCCACGCCTGTCGGGCGCGCTCCACGCGCGGGGCGACGAACTCGTGCTCTGGCCGGATCGACGACATCCCGTTGAGCCGTTCTCCGGCATGGGAGTAGAGCGCGACGAGCCCCTCGATGTCTGACATGAGAACCGCACGGACGTACATCATCTGGGTTGCTCCTTTTGCACAAGCGTTGCGGCCCGGGAGAGGAGGACCGCCGTGAGCAACGCGCGCTCGGCGATGCTGTCGGAGTGGAGGTACTCGCCCACACGGTGGAGGTTGCCGCCGACCGGGCCCAGGTTGTCCACGTTGACGAGGCCCTCGTCGGCCAGGAGGTTACCGTCGCACACGCCTCCCGTGTCAGCCGCCTCGAGGCGGATGTTCAACTCGCCGGCGATGGCGATCACCTGCTGCAGGAGGCGCTCGTAGGGGGGCGTGCGCGGCTTGGGCGGCCGTCCGAATCCGCCGTGGAGGGTGGCCGTCAAGCCGTCCCGGGCCGACACCTCGGCCACGAGCGCAGCCAGTTCCGCGCTGACCTGGTCCGCCTGTTGGGGAGTGCGGACCCGGATGTTGGCCCGCACCACCGCGGTGGCGGGAACGATGTTGACCGCGTCCCCGCCCGAGATGACCCCCGGGTTGGCCAGAAGATCGGGGTACCTGGTGAAGGCGGCTATCCGCGTGGTGATCTCGGCCGCAGCCACGACCGCATTCCGTCCGAGGTGGTGTTCCCGGCCTGCGTGGGCGGCCCTTCCTCGCACGGCGATGGCGAAGTTGCCGGAACCGGGACGGGCCGCGGCGATGCCCCCGTCAGGGAACGAGGGTTCGAACCCCAACCCGAGGTCGGCCGTCCGCGCGGCCTCCCGGATCATCGGGCCGGAACCGGGGGAGCCGACCTCCTCGTCGGGAACGATGAGGAGCCTCCAGCCCACGCGAGGGGCGACGGCGGCCAGGGATCCGAGGGCCAGCCACAGTTGCACGATGCCGCCCTTGGCATCGGCCACCCCCGGCCCCGTCACGGGTTCGGTCGAGAAGTCTGCGGGGAAGTCGACGTCGGGGGAGAAGACGGTGTCGTGGTGCCCGATGAGCAGGACGGCCGGCCCGCTTCCCGGATGGTCGACCGCGACCATCGGTCCGAGCGGTATGTCGCGGGTCCCGCCCCGGTCGTCGACGTCGATCATGGTCCCCGCCGGGGTCACCGAGACGGACCCGAGATCGGCGAACATCTCGGTGAGGAGGGTCGCCGACGCTTCCAGGCCATCCAGGTTGTGGGAGTGGGTGTTGATTCCCACGAGCTGTGTGAGGAGGGAACGCCCGCTCGCCGCATTGTCCGCTATCCAGCTATGCAATCTGTCATGCATGAGTGCGACGCAGCGTACCCGGTAGACTCGCTCGGCGATGCCAGACACCCACATCACCCGGGGGGACTACGAGGCTGTCTTCACCCCCAACTACGCGCCCGCCCCCGCGCTCCTCGACCACGGGATCGGCTCCCGGGTGTGGGACACAGACGGCAAGGAGTACATCGATCTCGCTGCCGGGATCGCCGTCAACGCCTTCGGGCATGCGTCCCCTCAGCTGAGGGAGGTCCTCGAGGAGCAGGCCGCGAAGCTGTGGCATGTGTCCAACGCCTACGCCCACGCGCCGGGGATCGAACTGGCCGGGGAGCTCACGACTCGGACCTTCGCCGACAAGGTATTCCTGTGCAACTCCGGGGGCGAGGCCAACGAGGCTGCGCTCAAGCTGGCCCGTCGCTACGCGTTTGACCGGGGTGAGGTTGATCGGTTCGAGGTCATCTCGTTCGACAAGTCCTTCCACGGCCGGACGTTCTTCACTGTGTCGGTCGGAGGCACCGAGGCCTATCGGACCGGGTTCGGTCCAGCTCCCCTCGGCATCGTCCACCTCCCGTTCAACGACATGGATGCCGTCGGGGATGCCGTCACCGACCGGACGGCCGCCGTCCTCGTCGAACCCATCCAGGGTGAAGGCGGTCTCATTCCTGCCGATCCGGCCTTCCTGGGACGTCTCCGGGACCTGTGTTCGGCCCGTGGGGCACTCCTCATCTTCGACGAGGTCCAGTCGGGCGTTGGCAGGACCGGCCACCTCTATGCGTACCAGGACTACGGGGTCGTGCCGGACATCCTCACGACGGCCAAGGGCCTTGGTGGGGGCTTTCCCGTGGCAGCGATGCTCACGACCGACGCGATCGCCTCGTCGTTCGTGGTCGGGACGCACGGCTCGACGTTCGGTGGGAACCCGCTGGCCGCCGCGGTCGCAACCCGCGTGCTCCAACTCGTCGACGATCCCGCCTTCTTGGCCGACGTTCGGCGCAAGGCATCCGCGCTCCAGGCGCGGCTGGAGCGCATTGGGCGCACCAGCGGGGCGTGGGGCGTGGTACGGGGCCGCGGGCTGTGGCTCGGGTGCGTCATGGCGGGCGCATGGGAGGGGCGTTCGGGCGAGGTGGCCGCGGCCGCGTTCGAGCACGGGGTCATGACGCTCAAGGCCGGCCCGAGCGTCCTGCGCCTGGCACCGGCCCTCAACATCCACGACGAGGAACTCGACGAGGGCCTGGTCCGGCTGGAGGCGGCGGTCGGATCCCTCGGCTCCGCCACGTAGGGCGGATCACCCGGCGTCCACCAGGCGTACCATCACCCCATGCAGTTCACCACACTCCAGGTCGACGCCGACGGTCCGGTGGGGCGGATCACCCTCAACCGGCCGGCGTCACTCAACTCGATGACCCCGGCCCTCCTGGAGGAACTCATCGGGGCTGCTCGCTGGTTCGAGCCCCGCCTTGACGTCAGGGTGGTTGTGATCGAAGGAAACGGGCGTGCGTTCTGTTCCGGGTTCGACCTTCACTCGTTCGAGGAGATGGCCGGCGGAGACGGTGTGCAACGGAGAGAGGTGTCCGGCCTCGGGGGAAGGATGGCAGACGCCGTCGAGGGGATGCGGGCCGTCACGGTTGCCGCGCTCCACGGATGGGTGGTGGGTGGGGGAGTCGTGCTCGCCTCGGCCTGCGACCTGCGGGTGGCCGCCAGCGACACCCGATTCCGGATCCCCGAGGTCGAGATGGGGCTCCCGCTCAACTGGGGTGGCATTCCCCGTCTGGTCCGCGAGATCGGACCCGCTCGAACCCGGGAGCTCGTCATGACCTGCCGTGAGTTCTCGGCCGTCGAGGCGTCGACGATGGGGTTCGTCAACACGGTCGTCCCCCCTGAGGACCTCGAGTCGGCGGTCGCCGATCTCACCCACCGGCTCGTCGGCATGCCTGCGCTGCCGCTCCTGTCCACCAAGTCATCGGTCAACGCGGTGGCCCAGGCGCTCGGGGCGCGAATCGGGACGTCGATGGATGCCGAGATGTTCCTCGGGGCGAGTCAGTCGCCCGAGTTCAGCGAGGCGGTGCGGGCCTACGTGGAGCGGGTCCAGGGGACGTAGTCCGGCGAGTGGCCGGGGTGTCGCACGTGCTGGCAGCCGAGGAGATCACCTTCCACGACATCCTGGGCTGATCACGCACTGAACTTGCCGTGGCGCATGAAGTCGGCCTCCATGAGCTCGAGCTCTCGGGCTCCGGAGATGACGATGTCGGGGTCGGGTGTGAAGTCGAGGTCCGGGTTGCGGTTCCCGTAGGGCACCGAGTTGAGGATCGTCTTGAGTGCGTTCATTCGGGCCTTCTGCTTGCTCTCCGAACGGATGATCGTCCACGGCGCATCGATGGTGGAGGTCCGCTTGAGCATCTGGTGCTTCATGTCGGTGAACTCGTCCCATCGGTCCTGGGCCTGCACGTCCACCTCGCTCAGCTTCCACTGCCGAAGCGGATCGTGGCGTCGACGTTCGAACCGGCGAGCTTGCTCCTCCTTCGTCACCGAGAAGTAGAGCTTGAGGAGGGTGATGCCCTGGCGGACGAGGTCCTTCTCGAAGCCGGTCACCCCCTTGAGGAAGATCATGTACTCCTCGTCGGTGCAGAACCCGAAGACAGGCTCGACCATCGCCCGGTTGTACCACGACCGGTCGAAGAGGACGATCTCACCGCCCCGAGGGAAGTGGTTCACGTACCGCTGGTAGTACCAGAGGGACTTCTCCTCCTCTGTCGGCTTCGGCAGGGCAACGACCCGGTAATGCTTCTCGTTCATGTAACGGGTGACACGACGGATCGTCCCTCCCTTGCCGGCGGCGTCCCGGCCCTCGAAGAGAACGATCATTCGCCCGTTCGTGGCTTCGAGGTGCTTCTGGAGCTTGAGCAGCTCCACCTGGTAGGGCCGGAGCCGTCGGTCCTTCTCGCGCTTCTTGCGGGCAGCAGCCCCTTCGGTGGCCAGCAGTTCGGCCTCCGAGAGAAGCTCACGCAGCCGCCTGATCTCGGCGTTGAGGAAGGACACGTCGAGGACGGGGTCGGACCCCGGCTCCGGAGGCGGGCCGTCGAGCTGTGACGCGTGGGGATCAGTCATCGCCGTCAAGCCTACCGGGGTCCCCATCGCGGTCAACGCCGGCGAAGCGTTCGATCGCCGAGCTGGCCGCGGAGGTCTCGACCGCCGAACGAAGGTGGTCGGGTTGTGCGGAGAGGTATCGCCTGGTCGTGTTGAGAGAGGAATGGCCCAGGAGTGTCTGCAGCTCGACGATGTCGGCGCCATGGCCCAGGAGGTCCATGGCGAACGTGTGGCGCAAGGCGTGGACGAGGGCGCCGTCCGGCACGGCACTGCGCACTCCCGCCTCCCGGTACAGGCGTTCGACGAGGTACTGCACCTGGCGGGGGGTCACAGGCTTCCCGGAGCGGCCGACGAACATCGGCGTTCGGTGGTCGTCGAGACGGTGGTCGGGGAACCCTTCGGAGCGCTCCTCCTGGTATCCCCCGATGAGGGCGGCGACACCGTCGGTGACAGGGATGGTTCGTGCTTTCCTGCCCTTGCCGACCACCGTCACCTGCCAGGCACCGGGTTCCCCGGTGAGCGCTCCCGTCGTGAGCGACGTGAGTTCTGCCAGCCGCAACCCGGCCTGGGCCAGGAGGGCAACGATGGCCGCGTCCCGGCGGGGCCAGGCCGACCTCGAGGTGGAGCCGGCGGCCGCGGCCAGGAGTCTCCCGACGAGACCATCCACCTGGATGGAACGCACCGCCTGTGATCCCGCCTTGGCCCGGGGGATCACGTCAAGGGGGTTCTCGACCACCGCGCCCTCGGACCTGAGAAAGCCGAAGAAGGCCGTCCACGTCGAATGCGTTCGGCTCATCGTGGCCGGTGACGATCGGTCCGCGCGGGCAGCCAAGCCGCGCCGGATGCTCCCAACGGTGAGGTCGCCGAGCCTGAGCTCACCACGGTGCGAGCCCATGTCGGCGGCGATGAGGTCGGCGACCAGCCGGAGATCACGCCGGTAGGCGGCCACCGTGTGGTCGGACTTCTTGGCTGCCCTCAGGGAGTCGAGGAACTGCTCGATGGCCGTGTCGAGGAGCATCCGGGCAGGGTACCCGTGGCCGGGCACGAATCCCCGGTGCGGCCACGGGGGGCCGCATGGCCGGGGCCGGCCGAGCGACAGGCAACTAGCCTTCGGTGGGTGGCGGAGAGCCCGCCACGGAAATGAGGTACCGATGCGTACACGCATGGACATCGTGACCGTCCCTTGGCTCAAGGCGCTCTCCTCCCACCAGCCGGGTCCGTGTGTATCGATCTACATGCCAACGCATCGAACCGGGGGGCAGGGGAGGGAGCAGGATCCCCTCCGGCTCAAGAACCTCCTGGGTGAGGCCGATCGGGAACTGGCAGACCTCGGGCACCGGTCACCCGACATCCGCGCGCTGCTTCAGCCGGGGTTCGATCTCGTGTCCGATGGGGGAGCGTGGGCTGCTCCCGAGGATGGACTGGCAGTGTTTGCCTCGCCCAGCCACTTCCAGATCCTCCGCCTCCCGGCCGACTTCCAGGAACTCGTGGTCGTGTCGGACAAGTTCCACGTGCGACCGCTCCTCCCGACGCTGGCGGTTGGCCATTCGTTCTACGTGATCGCGCTCTCCAAGGGGGCGACCCACCTCTACCGCGGCACCCGCTACCGGATCTCGGAGACCGAAGTGCCCGAGTTGCCGGCCGGCATGGAGGAGGCCCTGTGGTTCCTCGATCGGGAGGGTCAGCTTCAGCATCGATCGGGGGGTGGCCGGGCGATATTCCACGGCCACGGCGGCGTCAAGGACACCACCGAGGACGAGCTCATCCAGTACCTGCGCATGGTCGACAAGGCGGTCTCGGGGCTCCTGGCCGGCCAGCGTGTGCCGCTCGTGGCCGCCGGGCTCGACGGCGTCGTGGCCCGGTACCGCCAGATCGCCCGCCATCCCCACTTGCTCGACGAGGCGATCCTGGGCAACCCGGACGACCTCAGTCTGGCCGACCTCCATGCGGCGGCGTGGTCCGTCGCCGAACCCCGCTACATCGAACTGCGTGAACGTCAGGAGCGGGCGATGGAGGCGAACCTGGGCGGGCCGGCCACCTCGCTGGACCTGGACGACATCGCTCGAGCGGCGTTCCAGGGGCGGGTCGACGCGCTGTGGATAGCCAAGGGTGTCCGCCGATGGGGTCGCTGGAACCCCATCGAGGACGTCCTCGAGATCCACGAAGAGCGGCTACCCGGCGACTACGACGTCGTTGATCGTATCGCCATCACCGCCTGGGAGCGGGGTGCCGCGCTCTACGTCGATGAGGCCTGGAAGACGCCGGGTTCCGGACCGCTCAGCGCGCTGTACCGCTACTGAACCCGCCCCCCGGTACGGCATCGAGGAAACGCGCTCTAGCCTTGCCCGATGACCATTGATGAAGTGTTCGCAGCACTCGGACTGCGTACGGACCATCCCGGGGCTTTCGACGGCGAGTGGCTGGAAACCACCGGCGGCCGACTGTCGATCCTGAATCCGACGAGCGGGGAGGAGCTGGCGGGGATCCGAGCGGCCACGCTCCCCGAGTATGACCGGGTGGTGGACGCGGCCCAGATGGCGTTCATTGAGTGGAGGCAGCTCCCTGCTCCCAAGCGCGGCGAGTACGTCCGGCGAATCGGTGATGCGCTGCGGGACAAGCGCGACGCACTGGGGGAGTTGGTGACCCTCGAGATGGGGAAGATCAGGGCTGAGGGTGTCGGCGAGGTCCAGGAGATGATCGACATCTGCGACTTCGCCACGGGGCTCTCCCGCCAGCTGTACGGCCTGACAATGCCGTCTGAACGACCGCAGCACCGCATGTATGAGCACTGGCACCCCCTGGGGCCCGTGGGAGTCATCACCTCCTTCAACTTCCCGGTCGCGGTGTGGGCGTGGAACGCTGCCATCGCCGCGGTGTGCGGCGACACGATCGTGTGGAAGCCCTCGCAGCGCACCCCGCTCACCGCGATCGCAGTCACGCGGATCGCCGCCGAGGTCATGGCGGGGTCTGGATATGAGGCGGTCTTCTCGCTGGTGGTGGGCACCGGGTCCGAGGTCGGCTCGGCCATGACCAGCGATGCCCGGCTTCCACTCATCTCGGCCACCGGCTCCTGCCGGATGGGCCGGATCGTAGGCGTCGAGGTTGCCCAAAGGTTCGGACGAAGCCTCCTCGAACTCGGAGGCAACAACGCTGCGATCGTGCTCCCTGATGCCGACCTCGACCTGACGGTGCGAGCGATCGTCTTCGGGGCGGTGGGGACCGCCGGCCAACGCTGCACGACCCTCCGCCGGGTGCTTGCGCACGCAGACATCGTCGAGGAGCTCATCGAACGCCTGGTCAACGCCTACACGTCGATCCCCATCGGAGATCCGATGGACGATGCGACCCTCATGGGTCCCCTGGTGGGGGAGGGGGCGCTCGACGACATGCAGGAGGCACTGGAAGCCGCCATCGATCAGGGTGGCGAAGTGGTCACCGGCGGCAGCATCCTCGACCGACCAGGATGGTTCGTCACGCCGGCCATCGTGCGGATCGACCATGACGCCCCGATCACCAAGGTCGAGACCTTCGCACCCATCCTCTACGTGAGCGCGGTCGCCAGCCTGGAGGAGGGCATCGACGCCAACAACGCAGTGACGCAGGGCCTCTCGTCCGCGATCTTCTCGGACTCGGTCCGAGCAACCGAGCAGTTCCTCTCCCACGCTGGCAGCGACACGGGCATTGCCAACGTCAACATCGGGACCTCGGGTGCCGAGATCGGAGGAGCGTTCGGTGGCGAGAAGGAGACGGGCGGAGGGAGGGAGGCGGGGTCGGACGCGTGGAAGGCCTACATGCGCAGGCAGACCACCACCATCAACTGGGGCGACGACCTTCCCCTCGCCCAAGGCGTCGAGTTCGGATAGGTCTTCAGGCGCCGGCGCAGTCTGTCGATACCGGGTGCATGTCCCAACCCTCGACCCCGGATCCGTTGTGGGGTCGTTTGAGCGCCATATACGCCACCACACGACCGCACAACGACCAGCGCCACCGCTGGTGGGCTGCCGTGATGCTGGTTGGCGTGCTGGCGACGGCGTGCGGTGGGGGAGGGGCCGACGATCCTGCCTCCCTCGTGCCATCCCTCGAGGCCGCCGAGACGCTCGTCCCGCGGGCGCTCGTGTGCCCCGCCCTGGACGCCACGGAGCAGGAGTACCGACCGCTCCTCCAGGGGTCCTTGGAGGAGCTGGAGGATGAGATCCCGGTGTCCGTCCGGGAGGCCTCGACCCAGGCATGGGTCTCGGGTGGGGCCAGGATCAAGATCGGGATCTGGAACGACGCCAATGCCCGACCGACGGCCATGATGTTCGTGGCCGACCTGGGGGACGGTCTCTTCGGCCTCTCCAAGGTGCGGTACTGCTCCTAGTCGTTGACGGGCCTTGGCCAGAGCACCCTCGGGGTGTGCCTTCCCGGTGAGGTCGTCGTCATCGTCCACCTGTTCGATCCCGATGGCACCCTCGACCGGGTCGCAACGGCCGAGGCCATCGTGGAACGCGCAGCCGAGGCCATCGCGAGGTAGGCACACGGGGAGGTGGCGTAGCATCTGCCCATGGCCACCACCGGCAACAACCAAGCAGCGCTGGGCTGGATCTCCGGCCTCGGGTTGGCGGTCGCTCCCTGGCTCGTGGCCGGCGTCATCAGCACGTTCCTGCCGGACCCGGAGTCGATGTTTCCGCCGACGTTCGTCGCCGCCTTCGTCGGCATGGTGGCCTGGATCATCTTCGGCTCGATCCGCCTTCCCGGCTTCCGCCGGGGCGCACTCTCCGGCTCGGCCATCTCTGCCGGGCTCGCCGGCGCCCTCTACATCGCGGTGCTCATCGCCCAGCCCTGACGATCTCCCTGCCACGGATCTCGCTCAGTCGTCGACGAGCTTGTCGAAGACCCACCGACCGAGCCGAGAGGGGTGCCCGGTGTCCTCACCTGCGTCGAGGATCCGGGCGAGGCGGTCAGCGCCGTGGACGGCCAGCCAACGGATCGGTTCCGGCTCCCACCTGCGAGGCGCGGGACGTGCCAGGACCGGGGGAGTGGGGTGCCGGCCCGACCGGCCGACGACGGCGTCCGCCAGGCAGCGGGCAGCGACGTTGGACAGGAGGACCCCGTCCCCGCTGTAGCCGCCCGCCGCCCCCAGCCCGGTGGCGGTGTCGAAGTCGACGAATGGCTCCCAGTCACGAGGTATGGCGAGAACGCCGCCCCACTCGTGGGTCACGTCGATGTCGGGGAGGCGGGGAAACATCGCCGAGAGCGTCGCCCGGAGTCGTCGGCTGATGGACGCGGAGACATCGTGGGTGGGGGAGATACCGGACCGCCAGTGGTAGGAGAGGCCCCGGCCGCCGATGGCGATGCGGCCTCCTTCGGTGCGCTGCGCGTAGAAGAAGTGACGGGCGCCATCCGACAGGGTTGCGTCATCATCCCATCCGATCTCGGACCACAGGTCCGCCGCCAGGGGTGGAGTGGCGATCATGTGCGAGTACACCGGGAGCAGGCTTCGGGTGTGGCCTGCCAACAACGGCGTGTACCCCTCCGTCGTCCGCACCACGACCGGCGCGCTGAGGCGGCCGCCGGGCGTCGAGACCTCGCCTTGACGTAGACCCGTGGCAACCGTGTCCTCCAGGATGACCACGCCCCGCCGCTCGGCCGCCTCTGCCAACCCCCAGACGAGCCGGGCAGGGTCGACGGCGGCGCTGTGGGGGCTGAACGCCGAGGCCATCGCCCCGTGAACGCGGGCGTCCGGGGCCTGTTCGATCCCGATGTGGTCGGGTCCGAACCCGAAGGCCCGGTACTCGTCGACCATGCGCCGCAGCCGGCCGACCTGGGAGGGGTTGGTCGCCACCCAGCGCATACCGCCACGACGCCACCCACACTCGATACGCTCCCGTCCCAGCACGGACTCGATCTCATCGAGGGCCGCGACGGCAGCGGTCTGGAGGTCGATCGCCGCCTGGCGGCCGCGACGCCGCGCAAGTGCTGTCAATCCGATCGGCAGCACCGGGGAGCAGAAACCGCCGTTCCGGCCGGAGGCGCCGCTCCCGACCCGAGCCGCCTCGACCACCACGACCGCCAGGTCCGGGTCCGCGCCTGCCAGGTAGTACGCCGTCCACAGGCCGGTGAACCCGGCGCCCACGATCACGACATCGGCCGCCCGGTCGCCATCCAGCGGTGCTCGCGGGGGTGGTCGGAGATCCGCGTCCCACCACAGACATTGGGATGGAACCCCGAAGTTGGCGGCGTTGGTCACGGTCCCAACGCTAGGCACCGACACGGCAGGGGTGAGGCCGCGCCGTGCGCTCGTCTCCCGCGGGCATCTCCCCAATGTGGTGCATAACGTCGGTTATGCACCACAGAGAGGAACGATGCCTTCCTGACGCCACTGGCAGCGTGGACCGGTGTCTTCGACCTCGTCCCCACCCGGGGCGCCCCGCGGTACGCCATCTCGGTTCAGCGGCGGGCCCCGACGACCGCTTCACGCGCGCACACGTCGGGGGTCCGTTCCTGCCGGGTAGCCGCCGAGGCGGTGATCGGGCGACACGCCCCCGCCGGCGCCGGTGTCGGGATCCACGGCTGATACGTCACTGTGATCCAATCGGCCTCAGCCGCGGGCGGCCGGCTCGGGGAACGCATCGAGCGCGGCCCGAAGGGACCCGGCGAGGCCGGCGAGGATGGCGCGAAGGTCCTCCACCGTGGCACCCGCCTCCAGGTCGGCCACGATGTCCTCCACCAGGGTCTCGAGGACGTAGCGATGGTCGCTCCAGGCTTCGTACTGGTCCCTTGTGAGCAGGACGTCGCCCGGCTGGAGCCCACGCAGGGCAGCCTCCCGTCGGGCCTCGTAGTGGCGCTGTCGGTGCGAGGGCCGGCAGTACTTGGGCGGGCGGCCGGGTCGTCGGTCCACGGCGAATCGCTGCCCACACCACTCGCAACGGCGGAGTTGTTCCATCACAGTGATGATAGCGACGAAAGGCCCAAACCCAGAGCGTTTCGCCGGCTCACGCCGGAGACGGCGGGTCCACTCCCAAGAGGATCGCGGCATCGTCGGCCAGGCCCTGGCCGGCCTCCTCGTAGAGGTTCCGGGCCACGTCGACCCCGGCCGCCTGGAGCTCGGAAACCTGGTCGGGGTATCGAGCGGTGGCGGCGACCTTGATCCCCGGAAGGAAATCCCTCACGCGCCGGGCGGCCTCGAGGTTGGCGTCGTGGTCGTTCATGGCGAGGACGGCCAGCTCCAGTCCGGGGTGAAGCCGGAGCCGTTCCCAGAAGTCGCGGTCGAGGGCGTCACCTCTGAGCACCGTTCGCCCAGCCGCCGAGTTGGCGGCGACCGTGGCGTCCCGCCGATCGACGCCCAGCACCACCGGCCCGTAGATCCGGACGAGTTCGTCGTACGCACCCAACCCGACGCGCCCCATCCCGAAGACGACGACCCGGGCCGTCGTCGGTTCCACGAGGGCGTCCTCTGCCAGGATTGGATCGCGTTCCAGGCGCGTGAGCCAGTGGGCCGACCGCCCGTACATGTCGTAGCGGGCCCTGTTGACGGGGGCCGCCAGCGCGAACGAGACGGCCAGGGCGACGGCCATCGCTGACAACCACTGGGGGTCAAGGACCCCTTGCGCCACGCCGGCACCAGCAACGATGAGGCCGAACTCGCTGTACGTGCCCAGCGTGAGCGCCGTGTGGAGCGAGGTGCGGGCCCTGAGTCGGAACCGGCTGAGGAGGACGAGAAACCCGCCGGACTTGCCGGCCAGCATGACGATGGCAATGGCCGCCACGATGAGCGCCGGGGCCCCCGGGGTCCCGCCCAGGCCGATGGAGAGGAAGAAGCCGATGAGGAGGACGTCCTTGAACCCGAGGAGCCGGTCGGCGAGCTCGTGGGCCCGCGGGTGCGACGCGAGGGACATTCCCACGATGAGCACCCCGAGGTCCGGCTTGATCCCCACGAGCTCGAAGGCCTCGCCGCCGATCCCGACCGCAACCACGAGGCCGAACAGGACCATGAGCTCGCCGTGGCCGCTATGGCGCAGCAGCCATCCGAAGAGCGGACGGGCAACGACGATCCCGGCGATGAGGAGCACCGACCAAGGCGACGGCGCCTTCCCCAACGACAGCGCCAGGAAGGCGACGGCGAACAGGTCCTGCATGATGAGGATCCCGATCGCCAGGCCGCCCGAGAGCGAAGCCGTCTCGTTGCGCTCCTCGAGGGCCTTGATCGCGAACACGGTGCTCGAGAACGAGAACCCGAACCCGATGAGGAGCGCCGTCGGGAGCGAGAGTCCCGACGCCAACGAGAGGCCGAGCGCACCCAGGGCGAGGACGGACCCTGCGATCGTGGCAGTTGCCACCGCCATGTGGGTGGCGGCCACCACCCACACCTCCTTGCGGACGAGGTCGCCGATCCGCAGCTTCAGGCCGATCCCGAACAAGAGCAGGAGAACGCCCAGGTCGGCCACGAACTCGATCCCCGCCCCGGACTCGACACCGGCCGCGTGGAGGGCGAACCCCGCCGCCAGGTAGCCGACGAGCGGTGGAAGCCCGATGCGAACCGCGGCGAACCCGAACACGAACGCGGCCAGAATGACGGCAAGGTCCACGGCCTACCCCTGGCGGAGGGGGGTGGGCGGTTCGGTGCTCCCAGGAGTCATGCCCCCAAGCTACGCGGTGGGCACCGGGTCAGAGGCCCGGCAGACGAGCCTGGCCGTTCCGACCCCTCCCCCACGGCAAGCCCTCCACCCACGACCATGATGTCCGGTGCACCACCGAGGGCCCCCACTGATGGAGGCCGGCCTGGTGGGCCGGTGAGGGGTAGCCCTTGTTGGAGGCGAAGTCGTACCACGGGAACCGCTCCCCCATCTCTGCCATGTGGGCATCCCGATGGTCCTTGGCGATCACACTGGCCGCGGCGATCGCCAAGGATCGCCGGTCGCCCTTCACGAGCGTCCGCCCGCCGCCGACGAAGTCCCAGTGGCCATCGACGAGCACGACGTCCGGTCGGTCACCGAGTTCGGCGAGGGCCCGCCGCGCCGCCAGGCGGTGGGCGGCGGACATACCGAGGGCATCGCATTCGGCGGCCGACGCCTCCCCGATCGCCCAGCGCAGTGCCCAGGACTTGATACGAGGGGCCAGGTCCCTCCGGCGGATGGCGGACAGTTGTTTCGAATCGCGCACTCCCCTGAGGCGGATCCCCGGTGGCGGAACAACCACCGCCACTGTGAGTGGCCCTGCCCACGCCCCGCGGCCGACCTCATCGACGCCGGCCACCGTGCGCCCGGCCGACCATGCCCGGGACTCCTCGGTGAGCGGAGGAGCTGGTGTGCGGAGGCGGGCCATCTAGTTGAGTCCGGGGTCGTGGGGCATTGTACGAAGCACCCGCATGCTGTCGGGGAGTCGGTTCACGACCCGCTCCCACAGGCCGCGTGGATCGGGATCGAGCACGTCATCAACCTCGGGTCGAACGATGAGCCAGGCGCTCTCGCCCATTTCGTCCTCGAGTTGACCGGCACCCCACCCCGAGTACCCGGCGAAGACGCGCAGGGCGGCGACGCCCTCCGGCTCGGTGGCAAGATCCACGAGCCCCACCTCGCCGTGTCCCGAGGTCATCCGGGCCAGGCCGATCGCCGACTCGACCGCCACCGGTCCGCCGAGGAAGACGACCGGCGGTTCCACGATGAACCGGTCCCACTCGGGCAGGATGCCCCGGGCATCCATGTCGGTCGGGTTGTTGATGACGAGGCCCATCGCACCGTCCGCGTTGTGCTCGATGATGAAGACGACCGTGCGTCGGAAGTTCGGGTCCCACAGGTGGGGCGCCGAGATGAGGAGGGAACCCTCGAGCGAGCGCGGAACACCAGCCATGGTCGGATGCTACGTCGGGTTCCTTCTGTTGACGGGTATCGTGGGCCGCTCCGCCAGCCTTGGAGTGAGCATTGCTCCGAATCGGTCTCATGGGCCTCGGTCGCATCGGCCGCAACCTGTTCCGCCAACTCCTCGACCATCCGTCCCTGGAGATCGTCGCGATCTGCGACATCGCCGACCCCGGGGCCCTGACCTACCTCCTCAAGTACGACTCCATCTACGGGCGCCTCGATCGTCCGGCGGCGTTCGAGTCGGGGGCGCTCCTGGTGGACGGCCGTTCGATACCCTGGCTGGCAGGACGCGAACCCGGCGACGTGGATTGGGCCTCGGTGGGCGTCGACGTCGTCGTCCAGGCTGTCGGCCGGTACCGAACACGAGCGGACGTCGAGCGCCACCTCGGCCGCGGTGCCACCCGGGTGCTCCTGGCCTCCACCCCCGAGGTACCCGGGGATCTCCCCATTCTCATCCCGGGTATCAACGACGAGGTCCTCACGCCGGCGGCCAAGGTCATGGCGATGGGTTCGAACACCGCCCATGCGGTGGGTCCCGTCCTGCGCATCCTCAACTCGACCTTCGGCATCCGACGGGCCTACTTCACCACCGTGCATGCGTTCAGCGCCTCCCAGCGCCTGGCGGACGTCCCCACCGAGGGGTTCCGGACGAGTCGGGCGGCCGGTGAGAACATCATTCCCTCCCCCACCAACTCACCCGAGATCCTCGCCCAGGTACTGCCCGAACTTGCCGGGAAGCTGCAAGCGATGGCCCTCAACGTCCCGGTCCCCGACGGCTCCACCGTGGATCTCGTCGCCCACCTGGAGAGCCAGACGTCGGTGGTCGAACTCAACGCCTCCATCAAGAGCGCCTCGGTGGCCCGGTTCGAGGGCATCCTCGAGTACACGGAGGATCCCATCGTCTCGTCCGACGTCATCGGCTCACCGGCGTCGGGCGTCTTCGACTCCAAGGCCACGATGGTCATGGGCGGTGACCTGGCCAAGGTCATCATCTGGTTCGACAACGGCTGGGGGTACACGGCCCGCATGGTCGAGGCCCTCGAGCGGTTCAACGCCATGAAGGAGGCCGGAGCGTGACGGTCCGCGTCGCCATCAACGGGTTCGGACGCATCGGACGTGCCGTCTTTCGCATCATCGCCTCCCGCCCGGAATCCGGGATCGAAGTCGTGGCGATCAACGACCTGTCCGACGATGACATCCTTGCCTACCTCCTCAAGCGGGACAGTGTCATGGGCACCTTCGATGGCGAGGTCAGCGTTGCCGACGGGGTGATGCTGGCCGGGGGTCACACCATCCAGATGCTCATGGAACGCGACCCGGCAGCACTGCCATGGGCGGCGTTGGCCATCGACGTGGTCATCGAGGCGACAGGTGCGTTCCGGGACCGAGCCTCGCTCCAGAAGCACCTCGACGCCGGGGCCAAGCGGGTCGTTCTCACCGTCCCGGCCAAGGACGCCATCGACGAGACGGTGGTGCTCGGCGTGAACGACTCCGTGCTCGATGCGTCCGACCTCATCGTGTCGAACGCGTCGTGCACCACGAACTGCCTGGCGCCGCTGGCCAAGGTGTTGAACGACTCCTTCGGCCTGCGACGAGGGATGATGACCACGGTCCACGCCTACACGAACGACCAGCGACTCGCCGACGTTCCTCACAAGGACTTGCGACGGAGCCGAGCCGCCACCGAGAACATCATCCCCACCACCACCGGGGCGGCCAAGGCCGTGGGGTTGGTCCTTCCCGAATTGGCAGGGAGGCTCGACGGCATGGCCATGCGCGTCCCGGTACCGGATGGCTCGACCGTGGACCTGGTGGTTGAACTGGAGCGTGACGTGACGATCGATGAGGTGAATGCCGCCGTGAAGGCGGCGGCGGATGGCCCCATGGCCGGCATCCTCGAGTACTCCGAGGAACCGTTGGTCTCCACCGACATCATCGGCAACCCGCACTCCTCGGTCTTCGACGCCGGCGCCACCCAGGTCATGGACGGCAACTTCGTCAAGGTGATGGCGTGGTACGACAACGAGTGGGGCTACTCCAACCGCGTCGTGGACCTCGTCGAACGCCTGGCGGCGATCCTCGCCGGCTAGCGCGTGGCGACGAAGAACAGCCGCCGGAAGGCCAGCACGCACGTCCCGTCCCCCCGCTGGGGGTAGGCGTCGCCCACGCGGGCCCGGTAGGCCTCGTAGAACGCTGCGGCCTCCTCCTCGTCGAGCGCCGAGAGAAACGGCCTGAGTGCCGTGCCCCTGGTCCACTCGGCCACGGCATCGGGTCCGTGGAGCGGCAGGTGGTAGTCGACCTCCCACAGGTCTAAGGTGCGGACGAGCCCCGACAACACGTCCCAGTACGCGGTGGGATCGTCGACCGGCCACTCCCGGGGAGCCAGGACCGGCTCGAGGCGAGCCCGCCATGGGCCGGAGCGGACCGTGTCGGCGATGAGCCGATGACTGGGGCGGTCGTGGTTCCGCGGCATCTGCACCGCCAGGACCCCTCCGGGCGCCAGCGCATCGATCAGCCGGGGGAAGAGCCGGGCGTGGTCGTCGACCCAGTGAAGAGCGGCGTTCGAGTACAGCAGGTCGGTCCCGGGTGGCGGGGCCCACGTTGCTGCGTCGGCGACCACGAGGTCGTCGGCACCGACTGCCCGGGCCAGCATCTCGGGGGAGGAGTCCACCCCGATGAGTCGAGCAGCCGGGAAGCGAGCCCGAAGGGCCTCGAACATGGCACCCGTCCCACACCCAAGGTCGACGACGGTCGATGCGGACCGCAAGGGGACGCGCGCGAGGAGTTCAAGGGCCGGTCGCAGGCGCGGCGCAGCGAACCTCTCGTACTGTGCGACGTCCCACGGGTGCACCTAGGTCTCTCCTCCACCGAGGGCGCGCACGAGTGAGTCGAGTTCCGCTCGAACCTCGCGCAGTGCAGCCTCCAGGGCGGCGACCCTCGCCACCAACGACGAGTCGGCCAGCGGCGGGCTGGAGTGTGCCTTCGCCCCGTCACCAAGGACGACCTGGTCGGAGAGGAGCGTGTGCCAGCGTGACTCCTTCTGGCCCGGCTGACGTTCGAGCTGACGAACGAGCGCAGGCTCCCTCGTTGCCAGGCGCACCAGGGTCGCCTCCACCTCGTCGAGTGAGGGGAACTCGACGTAGCGGTCGGTCCTGCTCCGGAGCTCCCCCGGGGTCTGCGGGCCGCGGAGCAGGAGGATCGCCAGGACCGCGCATGACCCCGGGTCGAGGCCCCACGCCCGATCCAGGTCGTGCTGGTGTTTCATGACCCTGTCCCCGGGTCGCTTGACCGAACGCACCACACCGCGTTCGCGGAGCGCGTGAACGGCGTCGAGGACGGCCGCCTCCTCGAAGGCCGTGACCGGGTCACGGTTCTGGCTCTGGTTGCAGGCGGTGACGAGCGCCTGGGAACTCAACGGGTAGTACTCCGGTGTCGTGGCTGCCTTCTCGAGGAGCGCTCCCAGGACCCGGGCCTCGACGACGGTGAGCTGCATGGGTGAGACCATACTGCGCCCATGGATCACCGCCCCCACCCGGCCCTCTTCGTCCCACTCCTCGTGTGGGCGATGGTGGCCGGGACGGTGTTCTACCCGGCGTTCGCCGTCCAGGCCTCGGCCGTCATTGCGGACCTGGCGCTGACGCCGACGACGTTCGGCCTGTTCCTCTTCGTGTTCTCGGCGACGTCCGCCGCCTTCTCCCCCCGCGGAGGACGGCTCACCGATCGCCTCGGCGGGAGGCGGGCCATCGCCCTGACCTTCGCCCTCACCGCCGCCGACTTCCTCGGCCTGGCACTCAGTCCAAGCCTGGTCGCGCTGTCCATGGCCTCTGTACTCGTCGCCCTCGGGCAGACCATGATGAACCCCTCCACCAACAAGCTCATCGCCGACCTGACCGAACCGGGATCCCGAGGCGTGATCACCGGCGTCAAGCAGTCCGGGGTGTACGTCGGGTATGTCATCGTCGGGGTGCTGTCGCCACCGATGGCGGCCCTGTGGGGGTGGCGGTCGTTCCTGGTCCTGCTGGCCCTCCTCGTCGGGTTGGGCGCCGTCGCCGCACTGTGGATCCTGCCCTTCGAGCGTCCTGGCCCGCCGATCCGGCGGCGAGAGCGGCCGAGGCTCGAGCCATGGGTGAACGCGCTGGCCGTGTACGGGTTCGTGATGGGCATGGGCAGCTCATCCTCGGCGTTCCTGCCCCTCTACGCCGAGTCTTCGCTTGGGTTCTCCAACAGCAGGGCGGGCCTGCTGGCGTCGGTACTGGGGCTCCTGGCGATCGTCACCCGGATCGCGGGGGCGCGACTTGCCGAACGGACCGGTCGCTACAAGGTCGTCCTGGCGATCATGGGGGCGACCGGCGTGGTGTTCGGCCTCACGGCCCTGGCCTCGGCCACCCGGCCCGGCCTCATCTGGCCGGCTGCGGTGGCGTTCTCGCTGGGGTTCTCGGCTTGGAACGCGGTCGGCATGCTGGCCGTGATCGACATTGCCGGGGCCCGCACGGCCGGGGCAGCAACCGGCCGCGTGCTCATGGGGTTCCTCGGCGGCCTGGCGTTGGGGCCGGTGTTGTACGGGCGGCTCATCGATGCCACGACATTCCCGATGATCTGGCCGGCGACCGCCGCGTTCGCGGCCGTCGCCATCGTCGCCATCGGGCGGTGGCACCCACCCTCGCGGTCATGATCCGTCAGCTGTCGAGCCACTCGAGGACGTCCGACAGGACATCCTCCCAGGACGGCTCGTTGTGGGTCTCGTGGCGGAGACCCGCCCACAGCTTTCGCCGCACGCCGGGGACGGCGGCCAGCGGTGCCGAGAGTGCGGCGGGCACGAGCGTGTCGTCCGATCCGTGCAACACGTAGGCGGGAACCGACAGCTCGGCGAGATGGGACTGCACCCACGTCATCTGGGCGAACACGGCGGCGCCGAGGGCCGTGGTGGCCTTCGTGTGGACGAGCGGGTCCGCGAAGTAGGCCGCACCGACCGCCGGATCGGACGAGAGCTGCTCACCGGCGATGGGGTTGGGGATCGATAGCTTGGGGAACACCTTGGCCAGGAAGGGGGCGGAAGCCCGCTGCCACGCCGGGACGGAGGCGTCGATGGCGGGGGCCGACAGCACGAGCCGGTCGGGCTTGTCGGCTGCGGAGAGCGCCAGCGAGAGGGCGATGAGCCCTCCCAGCGAGTGGCCGTACAGGATGCGAGGAGCGTCGTGAGGGAGTTGGGCGAACTCGTCGGCGACCGCCTCCAGGAGGGTGTCGAACGATTCGACGAACGCCCGAGGCCCGCCGGAGGCGCCGAACCCGGGGAGGTCGAACGCGACCACCGGGTACCCGCGGGAGGCAAACCAGTCGCCCACGTGTTCGTAGCGCCCGCTGTGCTCGCCCAGTCCGTGGACGAGCAGGATCCTGCCCCCGATCCGACCGACCGCCGGCCACTGCCGTCGGACCCTCAGGTCGGAACCGCTGCCGGTCTGGGTTGTCTCACTCATGCGATCTCCTCGAGGTCGTCCGGGTGCTCGGCCTCCGGGGGTCCCGGGACCCTCGTCGGGAGCAGCTCGATCGGGTCGAGCTGGTCGGGTGCCTCGAGCCCGTACTTCACGACGAGGTGCAGGTAGTCCCGCTGGTAGAGCACCTTGCATGCTACGTGAGGGTGGAGATGCCTGAGCAGGCGGACCTTGCGGTTCTTGCGGGTCACGAGCTTCTGGCTCATGGTTGTGACCTCGACGTAGAGGTCGTCGTCGGGAAGGTAGAAGTCGGGCGTGAACATGGACACGGGTTGACCGTCCTCGTCCCACTCGAGCACGAACGAGCGTGGCTCATACTCCCAAGGGACGTCATAGAAATCGAGCAGCAGGGCGAACTGGCGCTCGCTGTTGTGGGCGAAATCGGCTTCCCGGGCAGGTCGAGCGATCAGTGTGCCTCAGCCCTTCGCTCCGGGAGCGTCACGACCTCGCCGGCCACTGACGGGAACAACTCGGCCACCTCGGCCTCGAGCTCCTGGCGAAGGGGGCCGACGGCGATCCCGAAGACACCCTGGCCACGTTGAAGGACGTCGTACACCTCGGTCGCGCTCTTGGCGGCGAAGATCCCGGCGCCGTCCACCAACACCGTGATGTCCGACAGGGGTGTGTCGCTGCCGAGCTGCGTGGAGAGGGCCTCCATCGCCGCTCGCACCTTGGGAAGGCTCATGCCCGCATCCCGCAGTCGTTTGATGACCTTGAGCTGCACCACGTCCGTGAATGAGTACAACCTCTGGGATCCCGATCCCGCCGCCTCCTGGATCGACGGCGTGATGAGCCCGGTCCGTGCCCAATAGTCGAGCTGCCGGTAGGTGATCCCCACGAGATTGCACACGCTGGGGGCCCGGAATCCTTGTGTAGCCATC
Source organism: Acidimicrobiia bacterium (assembly GCA_041635475.1). GTDB lineage: Bacteria > Actinomycetota > Acidimicrobiia > Spongiisociales > JAENVV01. The sequence goes on from JBFKVA010000001.1 coordinate 28,876, forward strand.
CGATGCGTCCTTCTCCTGGGCGTAGGTTACACGTCCGTAATTACCCAGAGGTGACAACGTACGGAAGCCGGCGAGCCGAGTCAAGAGCGACCTGCCGCCGCGTGGATGATCCGGGCCGACACACTCGCCACGGCCCGCTGTCGAATGGCCGCGCCGACGCCAGCCTCGGGCGAGGACTTGGGCGAACGCCCGCGGCGGCCACCCGAACCCTTCGGCTCAGCTCTCGAAGTCCTCCGGGGTGAGGTCCTCGAGGAACTCACGGAAGCGCTCGATCTCCTCCTCCGCGTCCTCCTCCTGGAGTTCGATGCCGGCAGCCTCGATGACATCGGAGCTGGCGAAGATCGGCGCCCCGGTCCGCACGGCGAGGGCGATCGCGTCGGACGGCCGGGCCGAGACGTGGACCTCTCCCCCACCGTGGAGCAGGACGAGGTCCGCGAAGAAGATCTGGTCGCGCATCTCGGTGACGACGACCCGATCGACGCTGGTTCCCACGGCCTGAAGGACGTCGCGAAGCAGGTCGTGGGTGAGAGGACGCTCGGGGACGATCCCTTCAAGGGCGTAGGCGATGGCGCTCGCCTCGACGGCGCCGATCCAGATCGGCACATGGCGGGAGCCGGCCTGCTCCCGAAGCAGGATGATCGGGGTCTGGGACGGGAGTTGGATCCTCACCCCCACCAGCTCGACGGGAACATGCTGTGCCATCCAACGAGCCTATCAGTCCTGCGTCCGTGCCAGCGAGCGCAGGGCCTCCGGGTTGGCCATGAACCCGGCGAGGTCGACCACGGCCCACAGGTCCGGGAGGTTGCGGAACTGGCCCTCCCAGTCCATGCCGTAGCCCAGCACGAACTCGTCACCGATGACGAACCCGGCGTGGTCGACCGGGACCGTGACCAGGCGGCGGGTGGCCTTGTCCAGCAGGGCGACAGTGGTGATCGAGGCCGGGGACCGGGTGTCGAGTTGGGCCAGGAGGGATCGGAGCGTGAGGCCCGTGTCGATGATGTCCTCCACGAGGATCACGTGCCGGCCGGTGATGTCCACCGACGAGTCGTGGGCGAGCCGCACCCTTCCTCCCTCACCGAAGCGGGTCAGGGCCAGGAAGTCGACTTCGAGGTCACACCGCGTCGCGCGCACAAGATCCGCCAAGAACGGAAACGAACCGTGGAGGACGCCGAGGAACACCGGATCGAGCCCCGCGAACCGTTCGGTCAGATCATCCCCCAGTTCGGCCACCCTGGCGGACAGCCGTTCGGCCGGTACGAGCACTTCGGCCGTCATCGACTGGCACGACCGTCGAGCAACCACCGCACCGCTTCGAGCAGGGTGGGTAGCTCGGGGAGCGGGCTCGTCGCCACCTCTGTGGTGCCCACCTCTTCACGGCCGAGGCGGGCCACGAGTACCGGGACGCCGTCCCGCAGCTCGGGGAGAACGGTGAGTTCGAGGTCGGGCTCAGCGAGCACGTCGACGTCCGCGACCGCCACCGCCGGTGAGTCGTCCCCCTCCGTCACCCGCCGTACGCCGTACTGCACGCCCGCCGAGATGGCCGAGTAGAGGCGGTAGTCACGGAACCCGTGGTCGAGAAGGGCAGCGGCGTCCCCGAAGTGATCCTCTGAACCGAGGACGACGGCGAAGATGGTCCTGTCCCCGCGATGCGCGGCCGCCACCAGGGTGAGGCCGGCTCCGTCCGTGTACCCGGTCTTGACACCAATGGCTCCCTCGTAGGTGCCCAAGAGCCGGTTGGTGGCGATGACGGGCCGGATTCGACCCTCCCCGTTCTCGGGCAGGACGGCCCGTCGGGTCCGCGCCAGCTCAGCAAACAGTGGGTCCTGCATGGCGTGGAGGGCGAGAAGGAGAAGGTCGCGGGCGCTGGAGTGGTGGTTCGGTGCATCGAGGCCGTGTGGGTTGGCGAACGAGCTGTTCGACATCCCCAGTTCGGCGGCTCGCTCGTTCATCATGGCGACGAACCCGCCGACCGACCCGCCGATGTGCTCCGCCACCGCCACCGACGCATCGTTGGCCGAGCGGATGATGAGGGCGGTGATGAGTTGGCGCAGGGTGAGGACCTCACCGGGTTCGAGCCCGACCTCTGACTCCCCCACGCCCGCCGCCGCCGACGAGACCCGGACCTCCTCGTCGAGGTCCCCGCGCTCGATGGCGAGGATCGCCGTCATCATCTTCGTGGTGGAGGCGATCGACCTCACTTCGTCGGCCCCACGCTCGGCCAGGACGAGGCCGTAGGTGGCGTCGTAGAGAATCCACGCCTCGGCGCTCACCTCCGGCGGGTCGGGGACGGCCGCGGCACCCACCGGCACACCGGTCGGCACCACGGCGAGAGCCGGTGAAGCGACGAAGAGCAGCGTGAGGGCGGTGGCGAGGATCCTGCGCATCTTCAATCGGTCCGAAGCCGTCCGAACTCCTCTTGGGCGACCCCGTCGAGCACGAGACGGACTGCCTGCTCCAGCCGATCCGTCATCTCCCGCCTGGTTGCCTCCCCCGAACGGCCCTTGGCCACGGCGCGGGTGGTGGCCGCCACTCGCTCGCTCACCTGCTCGACGCCGGACCGCAGGAGGCGAAGGTGGCGAGGCTCCAGTCCGGCCGCGAGCAGTTCCGCCGCCCCGCGGGCAATGACGAGGCTGGCCGGCGAGAAGGTGCCGTTGTCCGGGCGGAGAAGCCCGTGGGCGGTGAGGGCGTCCACGGTGGTCACGTCGATCCCGGCCGCGGAGGCCAACTCGGCGGTGCCCAGGGGTCCGGGCGGCGCGGGGGCGGTGGTCGATGGAAGCCAGGATTCCATCCGGCGGGCGATGACATCCAGCGGAAGGAACTCGTCGCGTTGGAGCCGAAGGACTTCCTTGGTCCGCTCAACGCTTTCTCGATCAAAGCGACGGGTCCCTCGCGGCGTCCGCGCGGGGGCGATGAGCCGTCTTGACTCGAGGTATCTCAGCTTGGACACCGACACGTCGGGGAACTCGGTCCGCAGCTCCTCGACGACCGCCCCGATGCCTTTTGGAGGTTCAGTCATCGCCCAGGGCGACGACCAGGTGGAACTTGCCAACGAGGATCCGGGCGCCGGGGGCCAGGGGCGCCCGGTCGACGCGGGTGCCGTCGACGTACGTGCCGTTGGTCGAACCGGAGTCCTCGAGGGTGATGGCCGACCCGGCGATCGTGATCCGGCAGTGGTGCCGCGAGACGGTCACATCGTCGAGGAAGATGTCGCTCTCGGGATGCCTGCCGATCGTCGTGATTCCTTCGGCGAGCACGAACGTCATCCCGGTGCGGGGACCCCGTTCGACGACGAGGGCGATACCACCGAGGCCGTCGACGTGGGCGGCTCGCTCGGCGTCGAGGTGGTCGGCTTCCTTCGTGTACACGACGGTTGGCTCGGTGTCGACGTCGACACAATCGGGACACACCGAAGCACCGGCCGGGAGCAAGCGGTGGCAGGTCGGGCAGCGCATCGGGCAATCGTAGCTGTGGTCGGGGACTCGGAGGCGGTGCCGGCGCCGGTGGTGGGTCAGTCGTCGGAAATGACGGCGCCGTACTCGGCCGCGGTGAGCAGGTCGTCGAACTGGCCGGGCTCGGTCATGTCCAGTTCGGCCACCCAGCCCCGGCCGTACGGGTCCTCGTTGACGGCCTCGGGTGTGTCCTCGAGCAGTTGGTTGACGGCGACAACGGTGCCTGCCACGGCGGCATAGACCTCGCCGACGGACTTCGTGGACTCGATCTCGGCCAGGGTGTCCCCGCGGGCGAACGTCGTTCCCACCTTCGGGAGTTCCACGAAGACGATGTCGCCGAGGGCGTCCTGGGCGAAGTCGGTGACGCCGATGCGCACCCTCTGTCCACCGGCCGCCTCCGAGACGATCTGGATCCACTCGTGGGCGTCGGTGTAGCGGCGATCGGCTGGCACGGTCACTCGGGGGCCTCCTTCGATGTCACAACTCTAGAACGGATCTCGGCGAGGTACCCGCCGGCCACCCAGACATACACCACGAGGCTGATCGTGGCGACAACCCACGCGAACACCTCGAAGAAGGAGGCCATGACACCGGCTGCCGCCAGGTAGAAGGAGGGGACGGCCGAGTAGAGGCCGAACGTGGCGGCCTTCCCCCACCAGCGGACCTGGAGTGTCTCACCGGTCTTCGACAGGAGCAGGGAGGCCGCCGCCAGCATCACCACCTCCCTGGTCACGAGGATCACGGTCACCGCGAGTGGAACGATGCCGGCGATCGTTCCGCCAATCGTCGCGGCCGCCAGCGCAACCCGGTCCGCGATCGGATCGAGGAGCCTCCCCAGCTCGGACTCCTGGTGGAGGAGCCTGGCCAGGGTCCCGTCGACCCAGTCGGTTGCCCCGATGATCCCAAAGACGAGCGCAGCGGCAACGATCCGCTCCTCACCCAGGAGCAGCCACAGGAAGACCGCGACGCCCCCGATCCGAGCGAACGAGATCACATTGGGAATCGTCAGTATCCGCCGGCGCGGATCTGTTGCCATGCGCTCAGGGAACGAGGTGGCAGGCCACCAGGTGGGCGCCGCCGCGATCGAGCAACGGTGGGTGATCGGCGGTGGCGCAGGTCTCGTTTGCCATGGGGCAGCGCTCGAGGAACCGGCACTGCGGTGGCGGGTTGATCGCCTTCGAGATGCCCCCCTTGATGTCCGGGGCCTGCTTCTTGAAGGCCGGATCGGGCACCGGCACTGCCGCCAGCAGGGCCCGCGTGTAGGGGTGGCGGGGGTTGGACAGCAGTTCCTCGGTGGGAGCCATTTCGACGATCTTGCCGAGGTACATGACCGCGATCCTGTCGCACATGTAGCGGGCGACGGCCAGGTCGTGGGTGATGTAGAGGTAGGACACCCCGGCGTCGCGGGCCAGGTTGAGCATGAGGTCCATGATCGAGATGCGGATGCTGACGTCGAGCATGGAGGTGGGCTCGTCGGCCACCACGAAACGCGGGTCGAGGACGAGGGCACGGGCGATGGCGACGCGTTGCCGCTGCCCACCAGAGAGCTCGTGCGGGTACCGGAACAGGAACGTCGCCGGCGGTGTGAGCCCCACCTTGTGGAGGAGTTCGGCTACCCGCTCTTCTCGCTCGGTCACCGTGCCGATCTTCTGGACGGCCAGGGGTTCGGAGACCGTGTCGAACACGGTACGTCGGGGATTGAGGGACTCGAAGGGATCCTGGAAGATCATCTGGACATTCCGGCGGAAGTCGCGCATCTCCTCCTTCGGGACATGAGCGATGTCGAGCTTCCCCTCGCCGATGTCGAGCTCCGCCGTGCCTCCCGTGGCCTCGTCGAGCTTCACGAGGAGCCTCCCCGTGGTCGACTTGCCGCACCCGGACTCGCCCACGAGGCCGAGTGACTCACCCAGGGCGATCTCGAAGGAGATGTGATCGACGGCGTGGATGAAGTCGGTGGGCGAACGGAACAGGCTCTTGGAGACCGGGAAGTGCTTTGTGAGGCCCTCGACCTTGAGGAGTGGTTCCGTCACTTCTGCAGCCCTCCGATCTCGGGGACGTCCTGCCAGTTGAAGCAGGCGACCGCATGCCCGCCACCGATCTGGGTGAGCACCGGGTCCTCGAGCGAACACCGCTCGGTCGCGAACGGACACCGGGGATGGAAGCGACATCCGGTCGGCGGATCGATCAGGTTCGGTGGCTCGCCCTCCAGCGGGGCCAGCTTGCGGCGTGGCCCGGTGATCGACGGCGTGGAGCTCAACAGGAGGTAGCTGTACGGGTGACGGGGCCGGTGGAACACCTCGATCGTGTCCCCGAGCTCCACGAGCTTGCCGGCGTACATCACCCCCATGCGGTCCGTGACCTCGGCGATCACCGCGATGTCGTGCGAGATGTAGATGATCGACATCCCGAGCTCGGCTTGGATGTTCTTGAGTTCCTTGAGGATCTGGTCCTGGACGATGACGTCGAGGGCCGTCGTCGGCTCGTCGGCAATGATGAGCTTCGGGTTGCACGACAGCGCCATGGCGATGACGGCCCGCTGACGCATCCCCCCGGAGAACTCGTGGGGGTAACGATCCGCCATGAGCGGGTTGAGGCCGACAAGTTCGAAGAGCTGGCCGATCCGCTCGGTCTCCTGGGTGTAGGTGAGGGTCTCGGGCCAGTGGAGGCGGAGCGCTTCGCGGATCTGGTCACCCACCTTGTACACCGGGTTCCACGAGTTCATGGCCCCCTGGAAGACCATCGCGATGTCCCGCCAGCGGCGCCGGCGCATCTGCTCCTCCGGGAGTCCCACGATCGACTCCCCGTCGAGCTGGATGTCCCCCGAGATGATTGCGGCGTTGTCGGGAAGGAGTCCCAGGAGGGTGAGGGCGACTGAGGTCTTGCCGCACCCCGACTCGCCGACGAGGCCGAGGGCCTCGCCGTTGGCCAGGTCGAACGTGATGTTCTCGACGGCCGAGACCCACCCCTCCTTGGTGTGGTAACGCATGATGACGTCGTCGAGCTTGAGCAGCGTCGTCCCGGCTCGGCCCCCCCGTGATTCGATGTCAAGTGTGTTGGTCATTCGACTCCTCGTTGGTCAGCGGCGTCGGAGCCGGGGATTGACGACTTCGTCCATCGCCCGGGCAACCATGAAGAAGCCGGCTGAGAAGACGGTGATGGCGAGACCTGCGGGCACCATGAGCCACCAGACCTTGAGGCCCTGGAGGGTGTATCCCTGGGTGTGGGCGATGTTGATCATGATCCCCCACGAGGCGTCGATGTTGAGCAGCCCCAGGAACGAGAGCGTCGCCTCGATGAAGATGGCCCCGGTCACCCCGAACATCATGTAGAGGAAGCTCAGGGGCAGCACGTTGGGAATGATGTGACGGGTGATGATGCGCCAGTCGGTTCCCCCCGAGATCCGGGCGGCGTCGATGAACGGTTTCACCTTCACGCTCAGGGCTTGCGATTTAAGGATGATCGCGGTGCCACCCAAGCCACCGAGCACCCCGATGAGGATCCCCAGCCCCATGAGGCCGATCTGCCAGAACCCCGACATGACGATGAGAAGCGGCAGGAGTGGAATGAGGATCACGAGGTCCGCCAGGCGCATGAGCAGGGTGTCGATCGTTCCGCCGTAGAACGCGGCCACCGTTCCGACGATGGTTGCCAGGAACACCGAGCTCAGGGCCGCGATCGCCCCCAACAAGAACGCCGCCCGCGCCCCGAACAGCAGCTGGCTGAAGATGTCGGCGCCGAACGGGTCCGTTCCCAGCACGTGAGCGTGTTCCACGTCCCGGAACACCGGCGGGGCCGGATTGGCGAGCGGCACCTCGAGCACGGTACCCACCTCGGGGATGACCGCTCCCGAGCCCATGAGGGCGGCCTCGATCCGGCCGATCTCCGTGACAGGGTCGGTGACCACGTCGACAACGGTCTTCTCGACGATGATCGAGTCGGCCCCGGCTCGCACGTCGTAGACGTTCTTGCCGCCCTCCTCGTGACCCTCCCACGCGGTCGCAAGCAGGATCGGGTGGGCCAGGGCCATGATCCCGAAGACCACGATGATGAGGAGGCCGACGACGCCCATCTTGTTGTCGGAGAACAGCGCCCAGTTCTTACGGAAGCTTCGCCACGCCACCCGCAGGCGGATCCGCCACAACGGGGTTGCGACGATCTCGCCCAGGTCGATGGTCGGCGTGGAGTCGGGATCGGAGAGAAGGGTGTCCGTCATGGTGCTGCTCCTAGCCTTGGACCCGGATCCGCGGGTCGAGGAACGCGTAGAGGATGTCGGCGATGAGGTGGGCGAGGAGCGAGAGCACCCCGATGATGGCCAGGGCGCCCATCGCCACCGGGATGTCCTCGACGGTGATCGCGGTGAGCAGGGCCCGACCGATGCCCGGCCACGAGAAGATCTGCTCGGTGATGACGCCACCGGCGATGACGGTTGCCAGGGCGAGGACAAGCGACGTGGTGACGGGCAGAAGGGCGTTTCGGGCCGCGTGCTTGTCCCGAATCACCCGGTCCGGAACCCCCTTGGCCCGGGCGGTCAGGATGTAGTCCTCCCGGAGCGTCTCGAGCATCGACGATCGCGTCAACAGCGTGGTCCCCGCGTAGTTGACCAGCGTGAGCGTCAGCACGGGGACGATGGTGTGCCACACGATGTCGAAGGCGAACACCGACTCGCTGTGGAAGATCCAGTACGCCGACAACCCCACGAACGACACGATGAGGGCCAGCCTGTGAAGCGTCTTGCGTGTTCGTTCGTTCTCGACTCGGCGGTCGGCCAGGTATCGGAGGGTGCCGTAGACCACGGTGGTCACGATGATCGACAAGAGCATTCCGTTGAAGATGGAGTTGGCGTCCACCCCTGATCCCACCCACCCGGTTGCCGCTTCGCCTCCCGAGACGCGGCCGAGGGTGTTGGAGACCGAGTTGACCCAGTCCGGCCGGGTCGAGAACGTCAGGGTGATGAACTTCCCGATCGGGAACCACCCTATCTGGAAGGCAAACAGCCACAGCATGAGGAGGGCGAACCAAGGGTAGAAGACGGTCCAGAAGAAGATGGACGAGGCCATGACGCCCTTTTCCAGGAACGTCCCGCGGCGCCACGCCACGACCTTGCCGGTGTAGAAGCCGAGCCAGAACGAAAGCAGGGTGGCGGTGAGGAAGAGGAAGATGGTTCGCGGCAGTGCCTCGAACAGCATGTCCGACACCTCGCGGGGGAAGGAGTCCCAACTGAAGCCCATGTTGAACGTCGTGTAGTTCTTGAGGTGGTTCCAGAGCTGGATGTGCTTGGGCTGGTCGAGGCCCAGGTTCTGGATGAGGATTTGCTTGGCCTCGGGTGGAATGTCCGGGTTGCCCACGAACTGGGCGGAGATGTCACCGGGTTGCAGGTCGAGGATGAGGAACAGCAGGGCGATGAACACGTAGAAGAGCACGATCATCTGGCCCATCCGCTTGGCGATGTACTTCCACATGTGTGTCTGATCGCTCCTCGAAAGGGGGGGAGTTGGGGCACCCTAGCAGTGCGCTCGGCTCCGCCGGGGAAGGGTGGGGATGTGTGGAGGGGGCGCCGGAGCGCCCCCTCCACGGTTACTGCGTGAGCAGGTTCCGCTACTTCTGGACGATGGCGGTGAAACCGCTACCGAACTGGAGACCGGAGATGGTCGAAGTGAACGGGAACTTGAGCGCGCTGTTGTAGAACTCCGTCATCGGGGTGTCGAACAGCACGACGTATGGGAGTTCCTCGGCGAGGATCGCCTCGGCCACCCACATCGCCTCGTATGCCGCATCCTCCGTGAGGGCGTTCACGACCGCGTCAGCGGCCACGTCGAACTCAGCGTTCTGGAACCCGGTCGAGTTGTTTCCGTCGTTCACCTCGGCGAGGTACCGGCTGTGCCAGAAGGCCTCATGGAACGTCGGGTACGCAGCGTTGCCCAGGCTCCATCCGAGGAGGTACATGTCGAACGTGATCTCCTCACCAACGCCCGGCCAGATGGCAGCGACGATGGTGTTGAAGTCCGTCGGGTTCGCCTTCGCCGGAATGCCGAGGTTCTCGAGCCAGCCCTCGATCCACAGCGACGCCGTGGCGCGCAGCGGGTCGTAGGAAGCCGGCGGAGCGAGAATCTCCTGCTCCGTGACCTTGTTGCCGTCAGGATCGATGAGACCCTCCGGGTAGGACACGATTGCGCCCTCTTCGATCACGGCCTCGGTCTCCCAGGTGAAGCCATCGGCCTTGAGGGCCTCGATGGCGGCTGCGAGACGGTCGGCCTCGGACAGGTCGGCGTACCGAGCCTTGACCTCGGCGGCGAAGTCGGCGTTGTGCCACTTGGCGTTGCCCTCGGGAACCATCACGTACATGGGGAAGGCAACTCCCTGAAGAACGTTCTTCGTGAGGAATTCCCTGTCGATCATGTAGGCGACGGCCTGACGGTATCCCTTGTACTTGCCAGGGGACTTGCGCAGGTTGAAGGCCGCGTACCGCATGCCGTTGGTCGGGTTCACCGCAACCGAGAGGTTCTCGGCGGCGAGGCCCTGGTCGCGCAGACCCGGCGACACGCCGAGCGGGTTGATCCAGTAGTCGATCTCGCCGCTGACGAGGGCCAGCATGGCCGCCGACTGATCCGAGTAGATCGAGTAGGTGACCGATCCGGCGAACGGACCATCGGTGTACTCGGTGACGACGTTGCCGCCGCCTTCGCCGTACAGCCACTCACCGTTCAGGCTGTAGGAGCCGTCGTCGGTGATGATGACCTCGTCGCCTGCGCCCATGTAGTTCTCGCTGGCGGAGCGAAGGACGAAAGCGCCTTCTTCCCACGAGTCGAGAATGTGGCCACCAGCACCGGGGGTACCGGCGCCATCAACGGCCTGCAACGTGGCGACAGGATCCTCGGACGCGAGTGCAGCGTCGACGTCGGCTTGCCACACGTGGGCCGGCAGCACCGGGGCGGTACCTGCCGCATGGGGCCAGTTGCCGAGACCGGGCTGCTTGTTCCACGTGTAGACGACCGTGTAGTCGTCGGCCGCGGAGACATCGATCAGCGCCGTGTCGAAGGCTTCCGTGTCCCACGGGAAGGCCGACAGCCAGTCACCACCGAGGCCGACGTCACGGACGGTCGCGTAGGTGAACGCGACGTCGTGGGCCGTCATCGGGGTGCCGTCCGACCATGTGGCGTCCTGCACGAGCGGCTGGGTGATGACCCAGTTGTCGCCGTCCTGCACCGGTGCGGCGGGAAGACCGCTGGCCAGCGATGGGACCACGGCCAAGGACGGCAAGTCGATGCCGAACAGGCTGGCCGCCTGCCCACCAATGGTGTAGCTGTTGTAGACCGTGCCGTCGGCGTTGTAGTACGCCCAGTAGTTGGTCGTCGTGATGTCGGACGTCATGCCGATGGCGTACGTGAAGCCCGATGCCGCGGGCGGCGGGGCCTCCGTAGCGGGCGGGGCGTCCGTCGCGTCGGGAGTTGGAGCTTCCGTTGCGGCAGGGGCCTCCGTCGCCTCTGTTTCGTCCGAGGTTTCGCTACCAGAGCAAGCCGCGGCGATCAACGCAAATACAGCGAGGATCGCTACGAGTCGCCAGAGGTAGCCCTTCGATGAGTTACTCACCGTGTTTCTCCTCCAGTGTTGACTGAATGTGCTTTCGCCGGTCGGTTTCCGCTGCCCGGTGACCCAAGAGGCGGACTTCTCCAGCACGCACGCGGCGAAGCCTAGACACCCGCCAACCGCTACAGCAACCACGATGGGAGTTTGTCTGGGCCACATGAGAGCGGGCCCCGCCTCGGCGGAGCCCGCGTGGTCGGGCTGGTCGGATTTGAACCGACGACCCCCAGTCCCCCAGACTGGTGCGCTGCCATGCTGCGCCACAGCCCGATCGTCGGCGAGGTTAGCCGAGCCCCGGGCTTGGACGCCGTCGGCCAGGTCAATATGCAGCGTGCGGTCGTTTCATTGAATAATCGCGAACAGACGACCCCTACAGGAACGGGCAGTCGTCCCCGCGGAAGAACGACGGCACGCACATGGCGAGTTGGACGAGGCGGTATCCCACGTAGAGCGCCATGAGGACCACCGTCAGCTTGAACGAGAACGGAACCGGCGGTGGCTCCCACTCCTCCGGTTCGGGCTCATCGGTCACGGGGAGGCCGCTTTCGGACGACGAGCTTGATCGGCGTGCCGGTGAAGTCGGCTGACTCGCGCAGGCGGTTCTCCAGGTACCGCAGGTAGTCCTCGCCGATGTCCCCGCCCGCGGTGAACAGGACGAACGTCGGCGGTTCGGTGCCGGGTTGCACCACGTACATGAGCTTCGGCCGACGGCCCTTGCGCACCGGGGGTGGGTGCGACGCCTGCCAGGACCGCACGAGGCGGTTGAGCTCGCCGGTCCCGAGCCGGACGGTACGGGCGGCCAGCACCGCCTCCACGGCCGGACCCAACCGCCGGAGGCGGGCCCCCGTGAGCGCGGACATGCGCAGGACCGGCGCCCAGCCGACGAAGCCGAGACGTTCCGGCACGGATCGCTCGGTCCACTCCCGCACCTCCTCGTCGAGGGCGTCCCACTTGTTGAGAAGCACGATGAGGCCGGCCCCGGCCTCGACCACGAGGTCGGCGATGCGCTGATCCTGCTGGGTCACGCCCTCGGTGGCGTCGATGAGGAGGAGGGCCACATCCGCACGGTCCACAACCTTGCGGGCCCGCTGGATGGAGAAGTACTCGGAGGTCTCGCCGACCTTGGGGGCCCTCCTGATACCGGCCGTGTCGACGAGCACGTAGCGATGCCCATCGAGGTCCACCACGACGTCGATGGGGTCTCGCGTGGTGCCCGGTGTGGGCGAGACCAGGACGCGCTCCTCACCCAAGAGCTGGTTGAGTAGCGTCGACTTGCCCACGTTCGGCCGGCCCACGATCGCCAGTCGTGGGTGGCCTTCGGCCACGTCGCCGGCGCCCACCTCGTCGGCGGGTAGGAGATCGACGAGGGCATCCAGGAGCTCCCCCACTCCTCGCCCGTGCAGGGCCGAGACGGGATGGGGCTCGCCGAGGCCCAGGGCCCAGAAGTCGGCAAGGTCCGCCTCCTGGGAGGGCCCGTCGGCCTTGTTGGCGGCGAGCACCACCGGGATCGACCCGCGACGGACGAGGCGCGCCACCCCGTCGTCGTCCGCCGAGAGCGAGGTTGTCGCGTCCACCACGAACAACACCGCGTCCGCCGCTCGAATGGCGGCTTCGGCCTGGGCGGCGACGTCCACGCTGAGGTCGTCGCCCTCGACCTGCCATCCACCGGTGTCCACGAGGAGGAAGTGGCGACCCGCCCAGTCGGCCTGGAACTCCCGCCGGTCACGGGTCACACCTGGCATCTCCTCCACCACTGCCTCGCGCCGCCCGAGCACGCGATTGACGAGCGTCGACTTGCCGATGTTGGGGCGACCCACCACTGCGACGATCGGCAGGCGGGCCATCACTCCTGCCCGCGGGGTGTGCGCGCCAGCGCCCCAAGGGCGTCGGTCGCGGTCCAGTCGACATCGTGTTCGAGCGGCGCGGCCCCTGCTGCGCGCCCCACGCCCGCTTCGACGAGACCGACGAGGTGTCGCAGCATGGTCCGCAGTTGGGGTGGCAGCGGGAAGTACTCGTCCTCGTCGGTGACGCGCAGCAGATCAACGCCGGATGCCGGCGCCAGGCGTTCGATGACCTCCCGGATGAGGTGGTCGGGGGCAGAGGCCCCAGCCGTCACCCCCACGGTCGACCCTTCCGCAAGCCACGCCCGGTCGATGTCGTCCGCCGAGTCGATCCGATGCGCCCGGCACCCGTGCTCTTCGGCCACGCGCACGAGGGCCTTCGTGTTCGACGATGCCTCCGAACCGACCACGAGGATGAGGTCCGCCACCTTGGCCAGGGCCTCCACGGCTTCCTGTCGGTTCGTGGTCGCGTAGCAGAGGTCGGAGCGACGTGCGGTCACGACGTCGGGGAACCGCTCCTTGGCCTTGGCGAGCACCGACTCCCACTCGTGGCGGCCGAGCGTCGTCTGGGCCAGGAGGGCAACCCGCTCGGGGTCACGGGGTGTGAAGTGGTCCAGGCCCGACTCCGGCTCGACCAACGTCATCGACTCCGGCGCCTCGGCCAGGGTCCCTACGGCCTCGTCGTGCCCATCGTGTCCCACATAGATGATGTCGTACCCGCGCCCGGCCGCCTTCTTCACCTCGTGGTGGACCTTCGTCACGAGGGGGCACACGGCGTCGATGACGATGCCGGCGACGGCGTCGGCGGCCGCCACGACCTCTGGAGCCGAGCCGTGGGCGGAGAGCATGATCGGCTTGCCGAACGGCACCTCGGCGACATCGTCCACGAAGATGACGCCGGACGCCTCGAACATCCTCACCACCCATTCGTTGTGGACGATCTCGTGGAAGCAGTAGACCGGCGGCTCGAACACGCGGACCATCCAGGTCAGGGCCTTGATGGCCATCTCCACGCCGGCGCAGAAGCCCCGCGGCTCGGCAACGATGACGGTGTCGATGGGCATGGCTGAAAGGGTAGGCCGCCTTCCGCGCTGTCTTTCGGTCAGCCCGATCCTGACCGGTAGTGGGTCACCACCTGCTGCACGACTTCGTCGATGGTGAGCGTCGACGTGTCCAGGATCCAGGCATCGACGGCCGGGCGCAGAGGGGACGCATCCCGGGTCGAGTCGACCTCGTCCCGGCCGGCCAGGCGGGCGAGTTCCTCCCGAGGGTCGGTTCCGTCCTCCAGGGCCCGTCGTTGTGCTCGGACCTCGGGGCTGGCGTCGAGGTAGATCTTGCAGGCTGCGTCGGGGAAGACGACCGTCCCGATGTCCCGGCCCTCGACGACGACGACACCGCGGGCCGACGTCACCCACTCGCGTTGTCGGTTGACGAGGTGGCTGCGGACCGCGGGGTGAGCGGACACGGCTGACACCGCGGCGTTCACCGCCGGGGACCGGATCTCCGACGACACGTCGACGCCGTCGATGTCGATGCTGCCTTGGTCGTAGCTGATGGTCACCTCGCCCAGTCGGGCTGCGATCGCGTCGCCGTCCTCCGGGTCGATGCCGGACCGGAGCGCCAGCAAGGTCGCCGCCCGATAGAACGCACCGGTGTCGAGCCGGGTTCCGTCCAGTGCCTCGGCCACGGCCGTGGCCACCGTCGTCTTGCCCGTCCCGGCGGGGCCGTCGATGGCGATGACCGGGAGCTTCGCGGTGGCCTCGTCCAGCGCCGTCCAGAACCCTGGCCACGTCTTGGAGACGCACCCCGGTTCGGCGATTCGGATCCCGGGGACCACCAGACCGAGAAGGGCGAAGCTCATGGCCATCCGGTGATCGTCGTACGTGGCGACCGTGGCGCCGTGCAAGGGGCCGGGAACGACCTCGATCGAGTCGGGCCCGCAGGTCACCGTGGCCCCCACCTTGGTCAACTCCGTCTCGAGGGCCGCGAGGCGATCCGTTTCCTTGAGGCGGAGGGTTCCCAGGCCCGTGAACCGACTGGTGCCTCGAGCAGCGGCCGCGGCCACGGCCAGGGCAACGGCGCCGTCGGGGCAGGACGCCAGGTCGGCGTCGGCTCCTCGCAGCCCTCCTTTGGGGCCGTGCACGGTCACTTCGTCGCCCCAGTCGACCATTGCCCCCATCTTCTCGAGCACCCTCAGGACCCCCATGTCGGCCTGGGAGGAGGTGCCGGGCAGGTCGGCAACGGTGACCACCCCAGCGGTCATGGCGGCACCCACCCACGGATAGACCGCGGCGGAGGCGTCCGGCTCAACGGTGAAGGCGGTTGCCCGGTACCCACCGGGACCCACCACGATCGTCGTCTCCCCGACCTGGACCGTTGCTCCGAACGCTTCCATGACCTCGGCGGTCGTGACGAGGTACGGCCGGGACGCCGGGGATCCGACGAGGTCGAGCGTCAGGCCCTTGGGGAGGCAGGGGCCGATGAGCATGAGCGCGGTGACGAACTGGCTCGAGAGCGTCGCGTCGACGGGCGTCCGACGGCCCCGTACCGGGCCCCGGACGACGACGGGGGGAACGCCCTCCTCGCCCATGTACTCGACGTCCGCTTCCAACGTGCGCAGTGCCGACACGAGCGGCCCGACGGGGCGTTGCCGCATCCTGGCCGTGCCGTCGAGGACCGTCGGTCCAGTGGACAGCGCCGACACTGCGATGAGGAACCGCATCGTCGTCCCGGACGCCCGCGCTTCGATCACCCGCTCGCCGGCTGCGGGACGGGCAGGAGTGATGGTGAGGGTGCCGTCGCGCCTCTCCAGCCGATGGCCCAGGGTGGTCAGGCCCGCGATCATGGCCTCGGCGTCGTCGCCGGCGAGTGCGCCATCGACGCGGCTGGTGCCATCCGCCAACGCCGCGCACACGAGGGCCCGGTTGGTGATGGACTTCGAACCGGGAACCACGATCCGTCCTTCGACCCGTCGGCCGGACTCCATCACTCGCGCGGGATCGTTCATGATCCGAATCGTAGGGCCGGACACCCGGGGCTCGTCCCCGGCATCATTCACCTCTCGGGGTGTCGGCGGGCCTGCCCCCCGAGGCGGCCTTGTAGAGCGAGCGCACCTCCTGGAGCGTCAGGGGGCGAAACCTGCCGGAGCGAAGTGATCGATCGGACACGGGACCGATGGCAGTCCGAAAGAGGTCGGAGACGGGATGCCCGATGGCTTCGCACATCCGACGGACCTCCCGGTTGCGCCCCTCCCCCATCGTCATCTCCAGCAGGGTGTGGTCGCCACGGCGGTCGATGATCCTGGCGGAGAGCGCCGATGCGGGCCCGTCGTCGAGGTGGACACCGTGGACGAGACGTCGGGCATCGGCGTCCGCGACATGGCCGGACACCCGAACCGAGTAGGTCTTTGCGACCCCGAAGCGGGGGTGGGTCAGGCGAAGTGTGAGCTCGCCGTCGTTGGTGAGCAGGAGCAGTCCGCCGGAGTCCATGTCGAGGCGTCCCACCGGGTGAAGGCCGGGGTCGTCGGGTACGAGTTCCATCACGGTCTGCCGCCCATGCGTGTCCTCGACGGTGGACACGACCCCGACCGGCTTGTTGAGGAGGTAGTAGACGAGACCGGGCCGGACCGGGAGTTCGACTCCCCTGACCGTGACGGTGTCGACGTCCGGGTCGACCTTGTCGCCGAGGGTGGCGCGCCGCCCGTTCACCTTCACATGTCCCTCTGCGATGAGCACCTCGGCCGCCCGGCGAGAGGCGAGGCCGACACGAGCGATGACCTTTTGCAGGCGTTCAGTCGCCATCGGCGCCGAACCCCGCCTCCAGGCTGTCCAGGAAGCTGGCCGGTGGCACATGATCGGCGAGGTCCGGCAGGTCCGCCATGGAGTCGACGCCGACCTTCTCGAGGAAGAGATCGGTCGTCGCGAACACGGCCGGGTTCCCGGGGATCGGCAGACGTTTGGCCTCCTGGATGAGCCCCCGGCGCTCGAGGGTGCGGAGTGCCGCCTCGGAGTCGACGCCCCTGATCTCGGACACCTGCGCGCGGGAGACGGGTTGCTTGTAGGCGACCACGGCCAGGCATTCCAGGGCCGCCTGCGACAGCCGAGCTGCCGACGGCGACGCCGCGAACCGCTCGACCCATGGGAACGCCTCTGCCCGGGTGACGAGACGCCACCCACCGGCTGCCTGGCGCAGTTCGATGCCTCGGCTCACGAGGGACGCCCCGAGCTTGGCCAGCTCTGCCTCGACCTCCTGGCGGGGCACCTCCAGCACCTCGGCCATCTCGGCGACCGGCACCGGACGTTCCGCCACGAAGAGGAGCGCTTCCAGGATGGCGTCGGTCTCCATCATCGCTCCGCTCGTTTGATGACGATGTCAGACAACCAGTCCTCCTGGCTGACCTCGAGCAGACCCCAGCGGGCGAGCTCGAGCAGCGCGAGGAAGTACGCGACAACCTCCACTCGCCGCTCGAGGTCGGACACGACGGCGTCGAACGTCGTCTCGATGTCGTCGGCGAGGCGGCGCCGGAGGTCCTCGATCGCCACCTCCACCGAGGGGAGATCGAGATCGAGGTGGTCAAGCTCGGGCTCGCGAGGCCGTCGCAGGATCCTGATGGCGAGCGCGGCCAGCCCCACTGCATCGATCGGGACCCGCACCTCAACCGTTTGCTCGCCGACCTCTTCGGTGATGCCAAGGGTCCGTGGGAGGTGACGGGCTCCGTCCTGGAGTCTGAGACCGATGACCGCGGCCACGTCCTTGAAGGTGACGCAGGCGAGAAGGCGGCTGAGCAGGCGGTCACGCTCTTCCATGAGGGCCAGCTCCTCGTCGAGGTCGAGCTCGGCCGTCGTGGGCAGGAGCTGGCGGGCCTTGAGCTGGATGAGGGTGGTCGCGATGAGGAGGAACTCGCTCGTCACGTCGAGGTTCAGGACCCGCATTTCGTCGAGGTAGGAGAGGTACTCGGTGACGAGGTCACCGAGGCTGATCGCGGTGACATCGACCTGGTGGCGGGTGATGAGCTGGAGGAGGAGATCCAGTGGACCCTCGAACGCCGCCGTCTTCACCTCGTACGTCATGCCTGCCTCATCGCTCGTGGTCCCCCTCCACCAGGAGCGCCCAATCCCCAGGGTCGATCCCGGGGAGTCGCGCTCCGTGGTGCGCGGCCGCGAACCCGACCACGACACCGTCGAATCCCGCGTGCTCGAGCTCCCGGGCGCCTACCGGACCGTGGTCATTGTAGAGGCCGAAGCGGGATCCCTCGTGGGTTGGCCGACGGTGCAGCACGGTGGCGATCGTACGCCCCACGGCACCGAGGCGAGCGTGGCGCTTGCCGATGTCGTGGAGCAGGGCTGCCACGGGCAGGTCGACGCGGTCTGGCGCGCGGGCATTCACGAACCGGGCAACGTCGTGGGCGTGGCGTTGATCGGGGATCGGCTGGGCCCAGAAGAGCCCAGGGCCCGGCCCGGATCCGAGCCGGCCGGCAACCCAGGCCTGCTCGGATGGGCGAAGCGGCTTGGCGAAGAGGACGGCGAAGAACCTTCGGATGAGGTGGCGTGCCGTCCTGGACCTCCCGGTCAGGATCGTGTCCGCTTGCACTCGACGCACAGCACGGCGTTGGGGCGGAACTCCAGTCGTTCCGGGGAGATCTCCTTGCCACAGGCCTGGCACGTGCCGTAGGTGCCCGCATTCAGCCGTGCGAGGGCCACCTCGACCGACCGCAGCTCTTCGACCATGCGTTCGATGAGCCCGAGGATCTCCGACCGTTCCGCGGTGATGGCGGCCGCATCGGCGAAGCCCTCACCCAGGTCGAGGTCCGTGCGCAGGTCACCATCCGGGTTTGCCCCCAACTCCTCGAGCTGGTGGATGAGCTTGGCCTTCTCGTCATCGAGGGCTGCGCGGACCGCGCTCTCGTTGATGGTCATTGCTCCTCCTTGGGGCTTTCGCGGACGCCTGATGTGACGTCGGCTGGAAGTCTACCGGTCGGGGGGGCGGGGCCCGGCATGCACCCGGCCAGGGCGAGGGCGGCGATCGTGATGGCATTGATGATGGCGCCGTCCTCGATCATCGCCCTGAGGGTGGCAGGTGGCACCTCGACCACGTCGGCGAGCGCCTCCTCGGCGTCGGCCGGGCGCCGGGGCACCGCCACGAGGTCCGTCGCCAGGAAGAGGTCGATGCTCTCGTCGAGGACACCGGGGCTCGAAACCAGTCGACCGAGTTCGTCCAGCCGTCCCGGTGCTCGGCCGACCTCTTCGACGCACTCCCGGAAGGCCGTTGCCTCCGGCGCTTCTCCCGGTTCCCGGAGTCCGGCGGGGATTTCCCATATCCAGTCCCTCACGGCGGAGCGGTATTGACGGATCATCCACACCCCGGCGGACCCGATGGCAACGACGGCCACCGCCCCTGGGTGCGTGAGACGATCGCGGCGGAGGCCCCTGCCGTCGTCCGCGATGAGGTGGTCGCGCTCAAGGGTGTTGAAGACGCCGGACCCGAGGGTGACCGTGCCGATGAGCCGGAACGGTGACGTCACCCCACGCGCTCGTCGGCCAGGAGACGGACGTCGCCCGCTGCCTGGTCGGCATGGGTGGCTGCTGCCGCCACGAGGCCGGCGAACAGTGGATGGGGCGTGTCTGGGCGCGACTTGAACTCCGGATGGAACTGGGATGCCACGAAGAAGGGGTGATCGGGAAGCTCCACCATTTCCACCAGGTGACGATCCGGTGACATTCCCGACAGGACGAGCCCGGCCTCCTCGAGCTGACCGCGGTACTTGTTGTTGACCTCCCAGCGATGCCGATGGCGCTCGTAGATGACCTCCTCCCCGTAAAGGCGCCTGGCCAGTGAGCCCTCGGCGAGTCGGCAGGCGTAGAGCCCGAGCCGCATCGTTCCTCCCATGTCCTCGACGTCCTCCTGTTCCTCCATGAGGGCGATGACCGGGTGGGGTGTGGTGGGGTCGAACTCGGTGGAGTGGGCGCCGGCGAGCCCGACCGCGTTGCGGGCGAACTCGATGACCGCCGACTGGAGGCCGAGGCAGAGGCCGAGGAACGGGATGCCTTGTTCCCGGGCATGCCTGATCGCCAGGATCTTCCCCTCGACGCCCCGCAGGCCGAACCCGCCGGGGACGACGATGCCGTCGAGGTCCTCGAGGTACGCCGATCCCATGAGTCCCGGGAGTTCGTCGGAGGGGATCCACCGGATGGTCACGGCGGTGCCGTTGGCGAGTCCGCCATGCTTGAGGGACTCGACGACGCTCAGGTAGGCATCGGGGAGGTCGACGTACTTGCCGACGAGACCGATCGTGACGGTTCGGCTCGGGGTGCGCAGGCGTTCGACCATGGCCTCCCACTCGGTGAGCAGGGCCGGTGGGGCGTCGATCCCCAGCTTGGCCGCCACCACGGTGTCGAGCCCGGCGTCACGCATGTGGATCGGCACCTCGTAGATGTCGTCGGCATCGACGGCGTTGATCACGGCCGCCGCCGGAACGTCACAGAAGAGGCTGATCTTGCGTCGGATGGAGTCGTCGATCGCCCGGTCGGACCGCACGACGATCACGTCCGGATGGATGCCTCGACTCCGCAACTCGGCAACGGAGTGCTGGGTGGGCTTGGACTTCAGCTCCTCCGCCGAGGCGATGTAGGGAACGAGGGTGACGTGGATGTAGCACACGTTTTCACGGCCGACGTCGTTGCCGAACTGGCGGATCGCCTCGAGGAACGGGAGCCCTTCGATGTCACCGACGGTCCCACCGAGTTCGCTGATCACGACGTCCACGTCGTCTCGCTCCCCCATTCGCCTGATGCGGGCCTTGATCTCGTTCGTCACGTGGGGAATCACCTGCACGGTGGCGCCGAGGTAGTCACCTCTGCGCTCCTTGGCGATGACCGTCTGGTAGATGGACCCCGCGGAGACCGATGCCTCGCGGCGCAGATTGACACCGGTGAACCGTTCGTAGTGGCCGAGGTCGAGGTCGGTCTCTCCCCCATCGTCGGTGACGAAGACCTCACCGTGCTGGAACGGGTTCATGGTCCCGGGGTCGACGTTGATGTAGGGGTCGAGTTTCTGCGTGACGACGCGCAGGCCGCGGTCCTTGAGGAGGCGTCCGAGCGACGCTGCGGTGATGCCTTTGCCAAGGCTCGAGACCACGCCACCCGTCACGAAGATGTATCTCGTCACGGAAGGACAATGTAGCACGGAGTCGTGCCGACCCCCGTCAGTTGATCCGCCGGGCGCCGCGACCCGACCACTCCTTCTCGCGCAGGACGTACTTCTGGATCTTCCCCGTGGACGTCTTGGGCAGCGCCGCAACGAAGTCGATCGTGTCGGGGGCCTTGAAGCCGGCGAGTCGGCTGCGCACGTGGGCGACGAGGTCTGACGCGCTGCCTTCCGCACCGGGTTTGAGAACGACGAAGGCCTTCGGCCGTTCCCCCCAGGTGTCGTGGGGAACGGCCACGACCGCGGCTTCGAGGACCGTGGGATGGGACATGATGGCCTGCTCCACCTCGATCGTGGAGATGTTCTCTCCGCCGGAGATGATGACGTCCTTGAACCGATCTCGAAGCTCGATGTAGCCGTCCGGGTGCCACACGGCGGCGTCCCCGGAGTGGAACCATCCGCCGGCGAACGCCGTGTCGGTGGCGTCCGGCTCCGCGTAGTAGCCGGCCATGACGTTGTTGCCGCGCATGACGACCTCACCCATCGTCTCGCCATCGCGGGGAACGTCGTTCATGTCCTCGTCGACCACCCTGATCGGGTCGGCGATGACGTACGCCACCCCCTGCCGGGCCCGACGCTGAACCTGGTCGGCCGGGTCCAGTTCCGACCACCGTGGCTGGATCTCGCACACTGTGTGGGGCCCGTAGGTCTCGGTGAGCCCGTACACGTGGACGAGGTCGGCTCCCAACTCCGTCATCTGGGCGATGAGGGTGGGACTGGGGGGAGCACCGGCGGTGGTCACGACGAGTCCGGCTTCTATGAGCCCCGCGTCGGGGTGGTTGGCCATGCCGATGAGGACGGTGGGGGCCGCGTTGAGGTGGGTGATGCCGACGCTGCGAATGAGCCGCCAGATCTCGCCCGCCTCGACGGCCCGCAGGGCCACATGGGTGCCTCCGACCGCGGTGACCCCCCACGTCGTGCACCACCCGTTGCAGTGGAACATCGGCAGGGTCCACAGGTAGACTGACGATGCGGTGTGCCGGCTGTGAATCACCTCACCCAGCGCGTTGAGATAGGCCCCGCGGTGGGTGTACATGACGCCTTTCGGACGCCCGGTCGTCCCCGACGTGTAGTTGATGGAGATCATTCGTTGCTCGTCGTCGACCCGCCACGGGCGCTCGACGTCCTCGCCGTCGACCTTCCCCCGATCGAGGAAGTCGGCGTAGGCGGCTGCCTCGATGCCGTCGGCGTCTCCGATGACGATGACATCGTCCAGGGAGGCCCCGTCGAGGATGGGGGCGACCGACGGGACAAGGCTCGTATCGACGACGAGGATCCGGGCACCGGAATGCTCGAGGATGTAGGCGATCTCGTCGGGGGCGAGGCGGGTGTTGATGGCGACGAGGACCGCATGTCGGAGGGGGACTCCGAAGTGGGCGATCAGCATCTCGGGTGTGTTCGGACAGAGGTAGGCAACCCGATCACCGGGTTCGATGCCGCTCGCCGCCAGGGCGTTGGCAAGGCGGGTGGCGTGGCCTGCCATCTCCGCGTAGGTGATGGCTTCGTCTCCGTCGAGGATGGCTGTCTTGTCGGGGAAGGCGTCGCGGGACCGTTCCAGGAACAGCAGCGGCGTCAGCTGTGTGTCGTTGACCTGCATGGGGGGATGGTAGAACCTCTCCCCGGGGGCCCGTCGGTCAGGGTCGGCGCTTGTCGGCGTAGGCGATGAGCTCTTCGGCATGGGTGAGTCCGCTCTCGGTCGTTTCGATCCCCGAGAGCATCCGGGTGAGTTCGGTGAGGCGGGCCGCTCCTTCCAGGCGTCGCACCCGGGCGGCTCCGTCCAGGCGTTCGACGGTGTAATGGGTGTCGGCGAAGGCGGCGATCTGCGGCAGATGGGTGACGCACAGGACCTGATGCCGGGAGGCGAGTTCGGCCAGCTTCTCGCCCAGCCGGAGCGCGGTCGTGCCCCCGATGCCGGCGTCGATCTCGTCGAAGGCGACGACGTCGACCCCTTCCATCCCGGTGGCCAGCCGCAAGGCGAGCACGAGGCGCGAGAGTTCGCCCCCCGAAGCGATCCGTGAGACGGGCCCGGGTGTGAGTGCTTCGTCTGAGGCGAATGCCAGGGCTGCGCCTGCCGTCCCGGCGGGCCCCGGATCGCCGTCCTGGCTGAACGTGAAGGCCACATGGGGTGTCGAGAACCCGAGGTCGAGGAGGTGACCTTTCGTTCTCTCGGCCACGGTCTCGGCGCATGCCTTCCGTTGCACGGTGAGCCGCGCTCCACACGCCGCCAAGGCCCCCAAGAGGCGGTCGCGTTCGGAGTCGATCCGATCGGCGACCGAGAGGGTCTCGGTGAGTTCCTGGCTCCGGGCCGCGGCACGGCGACCGTACTCTGTGATCTCGGCCACGGTGTCGCCGTACCGCCTCCGCAGTTCCCCCAACAGTGCCAGGCGTTCCTCGGTCCGTTCGAGGAACGCCGGGTCGACGCTTGTCCGCTCCAACTCGTCGCCGGCCTCGCTGAGGGCGTCGCGTACCTCGATGGAGAGTCCGTTCACCCGCTCTGCGAGCGGACGTAGCGCATCGGTGAGGTCGGCGGCTCGGCGGGTGGCGGCCACGGCCCGCCCGAGCGCCTCGGCGGCCAGGTCCAGGTCGATCCTGGCCTTGCCGATCAGCCCCAGGAGATCCTGGGCGTGGCGAAGCCTCGACAGGTTCTCCCGGAGGTCCGTCACCTCGTCCTCGGTGAACCCGGCGGCTTCGATCTCGGCCGATTCGTGGGCCAGCAGGTCGGCTTCGCGCTGCAGGGCACGCCGGTCGCCGCCCAACGTCGTGGCTCGCCGTTCGATCTCCGTCAGTTCGTGCCACAGCCCGCGGTACTCGGCCAGGGTCGTGCGGCCTGCCTCGTCGAGGAGGCCGTCCAGGAGGTGAAGCACTTCTCCGCCGCGGGCAAGGCGAAGATGATCGTTCTGGGCGACGATCTCCACGCTCGCCCCGATTCGGTCCCGCAGTTCGGTGGCTGACGCCATGTGCCCGTCGAGGGACGAACGGGTCCGCCCACCGCGCTCCAGGCGCCGGGCGACGATGAACTCCTCGTCACCCGAGACGAACCGGGCTTCGACCGACGCCTCCGTACCGAAGGGACCGATGCGGTCGGCTCGGAAGTCATCACCTCCCAGGATGCCGAGCGCTCCCACGAGCAGGGTCTTGCCCGTTCCGGTTTCGCCGGTGATCACCGTGAGGTGGGGTCCGGGCTGGATGCGGGCCTCTTCGAGGACAGCGACGTTGCGAACCGCGAGCTCGTCAAGCATCGGTGCCTTTGATCCCGGTGAGCCCGTCCTGGAGCCGGAGCTTGGATCGAAGGGTCTCCGGGTAGCTCCTCCCTGTCACGTCGATGAGTCGCAGGATCGGGCCACGCTCGATCTGCACCCAGTCACCGGGGGCGAGGGTCACCATTGCCCGCCCGTCCACGGAGCACCCGGCCGGTCGGTCGTGCTCGATGCTGGCCCGCAGCGTGGCGGCCGGGTGGAGGACGACCGAAGCCGAGAACAGGGAGTACGCCGCCACCGGCGTGATCACGAGGGCTGCGATCCGAGGGTCGATGAGCGGCCCCCCCGCCGAGAGGTTGTACGCACTCGAGCCGGTCGGGGTGGCGATGATGACCCCGTCAGCCCGGTACGTCAGGAACCGTTCCCCGTCGACCTCGATGTCGACCGAGATCATCTGCTGGCTGGCAACCTTCTCGATGACGACGTCGTTGAGGCCGATCTGCTCCTCACCGTTGGCCCGGGCGAGGATCGTCATGCGCTCCTTCACGCGGTGTTCGTCCGTTGACAGGAGGTCGACGAGCCGGTCGATGTCGCCGATCTCCACCTCGGCCAGGAACCCGACACGGCCGACGTTGATCCCCACGATGTCGGCACCGGTCGCGGTGGCAAAGGCTGCCCCCTCGAGGACGGTCCCGTCGCCACCCACGGCCACGACCACTCGCTGTGTGCCGTCGGCGATGCCCAGTCCCAGCGCCGTTGCGCCGCTCTGGGTGCAGGCGGCGAGCTCCCGGCCCCGGGACGTCATTTGTTCGGCGAAGGCCCGGGCGGCGGCCACGGCCTCCGGCCTGTCCTCGGCCACGTGGATCCCGATCACGCGACGACCTCCGCCACACGGCTCGATGCCAGCGAGGTGGCCCCTCGATCGAGAAGCAGGAGGTACTCGGTGTTCCCGGCCTTGGCTCCCTGCACCGGCGACTCGAGGAGGCCACGGGCGCCGAGCCCGGCCTCGGCCAGGCAGACGATCACGGATTCGACGGCTGAGCGACGAAGCATTGGATCGCGAACGATACCTCCCCGGGCCAGGCGGCCCCGCCCCACCTCGAACTGCGGTTTGACGAGGAGGACCCAGACCGCCGTGTCGCTCCCGAGTGCGGCGAGTTGGGTGGCGACCGCACAGAGGGAGATGAACGAGAGGTCGACGACGACCGCGTCAAAAGGGGCACCCAACTCCTCGGGGTCCGCGAGCCGTATGTTCGTGCGGTCCCGCACGGTCACCCGCGGGTCGGCCCGGAGTCGCCAATCGAGCTGGCCGTAGCCCACGTCCACCGCCACGACACCCGAAGCGCCCCGCTGGAGAAGGCAGTCCGTGAAACCACCGGTGGACGCCCCCACATCGATGGCCCGCCAACCCCTGGCGTCGAGCCCGAAACCATCGAGGGCCGCCTCGAGTTTCAGTCCGCCGCGCCCGACGTAGGGATGGAGCGGGCGTTCGATCCGGATGGAGGTGCCGGGCTCGACCTGCGACGCCGCCTTGGGCGCCGGGTTTCCGCCAACCACGACGAGCCCCTCTTCGATGAGTCGGGCGGCCTCCGTTCGCGACCCGGCGAGCTTGCGGTGGACGAGCTCCGCATCCAGGCGCCGACGCGTCACTCGCCGTCGAGTTCGTGCTCGAGTGCCCGGGCGATCGCCACCGCCGGCTCGACCGCATCGGCTGGATCCGCCTCATCGAGCGCGGCCACGAGGTCGGGGAGGCTGGCGGGAATGGGTTCAGGGTGGGACGTTGGTTCCATCGCCCTGATCGTACCGACCAAGCATGACATCGGTCGGCCCGGCCTACGATCGTGGGGTGATCCCGATCCGAGACGAGCTCCCTTCCCTGCGGTCGTCGCTCGTGACGTGGTCGGTCCTCCTGGCCACCATCGGGGTGTTCCTCGTCTGGCAACTCCCGGGGCCACCCGACCTGGTCCCGCAGACCGCCGTGATCCCGTGCGAAGTGATCACCGGCGAACCTGTCTCGGCCGCCGAGCTCCTCGGTGATCGGCCGTGTACCCGCGGCGACAATCCCCTCTTCCCGGACAAGGAACCACTGCTCGGCCTTGTGTACTCGCTCGTCCTCCACGGCGGGCTCGTCCACCTCGGCTTCAACATGTGGTCCCTGTGGGTGTTTGGCAACAACGTCGAGGACGCCTTCGGACACGCGCGGTACCTCGGCCTCTACCTCACGGCCGGCGTGGTTGGAAGCCTCACCCACGTCGTGCTCAACCCGGGGTCGGCCGTCCCGCTGATTGGAGCGTCAGGAGCCATCGCCGGGGTCATGGGCGCATACCTCGTGCTCTTCCCCCGGGCCCGCATCGTCTCGATCGTCCCGCCGTTCTGGTTCCTCCAGTTCCGGGTGCCGGCGGCGGCGTTCCTTGGACTGTGGTTCGTGGCGCAGTTCTTCATTGCGGACGCCACCGTTGCCTGGGCCGCCCATGTCGGTGGGTTCGTCGTCGGGGTGCTCGTCACCTTGGCCCGGCGTGATCGCCACCACGCCCGTTTGCGGCGGCTCCGGCGTTAGGTGTCCACCCGGCGATCAGCGGAGGACTTCAAGCAAGTCGCGCATGGACGGCACCAGGTCGAGTGAGCCGGCTGCCTCCAGCGTGACCCACCGTGCTTCCGCGGCGTCGGTTCCGGCTCGGAGTGCGCCCCCGTCAACCGTGGCGAAGAAGTCGACGACCACGTAGTGGAACCCACCGGTGGCTGTCTGGGCCCGGACCTCGCCTTGCCACACAACCGCGCCGACCGACAGTCGAAGGCCGGTCTCCTCGAACGCCTCCCGGGCGGCAGCCTCACGAAGACGTTCGCCTCCCTGGACGCGGCCGCCGGGTACCGCCCACTTGCCCTTCCCGGGCTCCTGGCCCCGCCGTACGAGGAGGATCTCGCCGTCGCGGACCGTCACCGCCCCCACTCCCAGGATCGGGATCGGTCCCACGGTCACTTTCGATGCATGATGATGTGCCGGGCCTTGAAGCCGGCCGACTCGAAGAAGTTCTTGGCGAGGCGGTGACCGGGAAGGACATGGGCATCGAACAGCGTGTGACCCTTCGACTCCATGGCCTGAAGGAGGAACTCCAGCATCGCGGCCGCCACTCCCACCTCGCGCGCCGGTGGCTCGGTGTAGATGTAGCGGATCGAGACCATTCGGTCCCGGGAGGCCGGGAGCGCTTCGTCGAACGCCGCGGCCAGTCCAACAACCGCATCGTCGATCGCTCCCACGCACAGTTCCACCGACTGATCATCCAGCAGCGCGGAGAAAGAGACGCTCGGCGGACCGTTGAGTCCCGAGGCCGGGATCCACAAGGGTGAGAGCGCGTCCATCTCGGCCTCCAGGCCCTCGTAGAGGCGGACGAGGTCAGGGATGTCTGCTGCGGTGGCGGTTCGGGCTGAGACGAGCATGCGCGATGTCACCCTACGGCGGCCCGGGACATGTCGGGGTTGCTAGACGCAGTCGCGGCAGACTCGGCGCTTCTTGTTGGCGAGCTGGCTCGTCTTCTTGACGAGGAAACACTCGGAGCACACGAACTCGTCGGCACTCTGTTCTCGGGCCGAGCCGCCAATGCCAAGCTCTTCGCGCCGCATCTCACGGATCTCCGCCGCCTCGTCGACGAGGAGGGTCTCCGGGTCGTCCTCGATCTCGAGTTCTGCTGCCTCGAGTTCCTCGAGTGCCTCGTCTCGGTCCTCGCCGTCGTCCGGATCGTCGTCCTCGTCCTCGTCGTCGTCGTCGAAGTCGTCATCCACCTCGTCGGTGACGTCGTCGTCGTCGACGACGACCTCTTCCTCGTCGTCGTCGTCGAAGTCGTCCGCGATGTCGTCTTCGGCGATGTCCTCTATGTCGAGTTCGTCGTCGTCGTCGAAGTCGTCGGTGATGTCATCGGCTGCCACGGCGGGCTGCTCCTCGGTTGAACGCGGCGGGAGTATATAGGGAATGCCGATTCGGACGAAGGCCGGTCGTCCCGACTACACGCGGATGTCGACCGCACCCGGCAGGATGCGACCCTCCACCGTGGCCTCTCCCAAGAACTCCCCGTCGACCTCTGCGGGCCAGACCGGTTCGGTGGACAGTCGAAACCAGCGGGTCGTGACGCGCCTGACCCCGGGATGGGTGAGGTGGAGGCCTTGCTTCATGCGTGGGAACAGCGTGAAGGCCTGCCGTTTCGGTGCGTCCACCACGATCATGTCGAACAGCCCGTCCACGAGGGACGCCTTGGGGGCGATTCGCATTCCGCCACCGAAGAACTCCCCGTTGGCGGCCACGATGACCAGTCCCCGGCCTTCCAGCGTGCGGCCGTCGACTTCGAGCCTGAAGGAACCCTGTCGGAAGGTGGGCAGCGCGGCCCAGAACGCCGCCTCGTACTTCAGCGGTCCAGTCCAGCGCGGCATGCGGTCGGCGTACTTGACGGTGGCGGCTCCGAGTCCCGCCTCGAAGACGTTCATGCCTCTCCTCACCCCGAAGGGGCCTTCGAGCTCCATCGCGTCCGATCGGTAATCGGAGCCGTCGAGCGCCTTGGTGACCGCGTCCTCGACCGTGGTGGGGATGGCGAACATCCGGGCGAAGTCGGACCCGGTTCCGGCCGGGACGATGGCCATCCGTGGTGTCGTCGGAGCTGGCTCCGCCAGGAGGCCGTTCACGACGAGGTTGATCGTGCCGTCGCCGCCCACGACCATGATGGAGTCCCCGTCGGCGTGGGCCTGGGTGACCGCCGCGGACAAGGTGTCCGCCCCGAGGTTGTCCAGCGGGTAGGCCTCGGCGCCGTGGTCCCGCAACGCGGCCAGGGTGCGCTCACCGGCCCTCGATGCCTCCCGCCCCACGGCGACGGCCCATCTCATTGGTTCCCTCCGGTGGTGACGATTCCTCTGTCGACGGAGCGTAGGGCGGTGACGGCCGCGTCTGCCACTGCTGGCTCGGCGTCGCGAACCTGCCGGAGGAGGTCGAGCAGTTGGCGTGCCACCCTGACGAAATCGCCGGCGGTCACCGGCGAGCGGTCCATGAGATCGTCAAGGTCCGCGCCCTGGCTCCAGGCGTAGGCCAGGTCGGCGAACCCGAACTCGGGAGGACGGGTCTCGGGAAGTCGGGACGCACGTTCGTCGGACACGATCGTTCGCCACAGCGCCACCACCTGCCCCCCGATCCGGGCGGTCCGCTCGTTGGGGAAGGCGTCGCGCACCTCCTCGGCCCGGGGTTCGAAGACGAAGGCCGAGACGAGGGCGGCCAGCTCCGCCGCAGTGCAGTCGGCGAACAAGCCCTGCCGCAGGCACTCGCTGACGAGAAGGTCCTGCTCGGAGTAGATCCGCCGGAGGCGGACCCCGGGTGGCTCGAGGCTCCAGCCCGAGACGTAGCCCCGCGTCTCGAGGAGCTTGAGGACCGCCCGGAACTCGTCGACGAGGGTGCCATGGGCTGAGGCCCCCGCCCGCTCCAGTTTCGACTCGATGTCGCGCACGCGTCGGGCTGCCTTCGAGTGCGCGTCGCGGTCGGGACACGCCTCGACCGGGTGCGGCTCCCGGGTTGTGTCCACGGACATCAGCGACCTGCTCTGGCGCGACCGGAACCGGCGCAGCTCCTGGACGGTCTGCTGTCGAAACCGCTTGTCACGGGGTCGGAACGGGCCCTTCCAGGTGATCGAGCCGAGCACGGCGCTGCCTTCCCCGAGGTCGTCGAGGGTCAGCTTCGCTTCCTTCCCCCCCGCCGAGAGGGCATGCAGTCGCGGATCGGTACCAAGCTCCCGCTTGAGCAGGACGTACCGGCCCGGACGCCTCCCCTTGGGGATCTCGATGACGTCGCCCGGTCGGAGGAGGTCGACCGCCCCCATCGACGGACGCCCTGGAGTCTGGCCGTCGATGTACTCCCAGATCGAACCCAGGGCGCACTCCGCCGTCGGGGCGATCGCCGCCAACTCGGTCCGCAGCGCGGTGATCCGCTCGGTTTCCTTCTCTTCTTGGCCGGCTCGCTGGAACTGGGCCAGGGACGCATTGAGGAGCTCCTCTGCCCGAGCCTGGTCGTAGTTGGCCACCAGGTTGACGGCCATGTTGTAGGTGGGGCGAAAGGAGCTGAGCAGCATGCTGGACCCGGCCCCGGCGAGTTCGACGACCTTGCCGAACGGGACGTACGGTGAGTGGAGGACGACGCCAAAGCCGACCTCGTCGATTCCCCGCCTTCCCGCCCTTCCTGTGAGCTGGGTGTACTCCGACGGCGTCATGAGTTCGTGGGTCTCACCGGTGAACTTCGTCAGCGAGTCCAGGACGACCGCCCGGGCCGGCATGTTGATCCCGACGGCCAGCGTCTCGGTGGCGAATACGACGTCGAGGAGGGCGCGGGCGAAGAGTTCCTCGACCGCCTCCTTGAAGGCTGGCACCATCCCCGCGTGGTGGGCGGCGACGCCGCGTTCGAGTTGGGAGAGCCATTGCCCGTGGTCGAGGACGGCCAGGTCCCGGTCCGAGAGGAACCGGAGGTGGGCATCGACGATCTCGTGGATGGCGTCGATCTGTCCCGGGGACTTGCGCTGGGCAGTCGTGGCCACCGCGGAGGCCGCCTGTTCACATCCCCTGCGGGAGAAGATGAAGTAGATGGCCGGCAGCATTCCCCCGGCCCGAAGGGCTTCGAGGGTCTCTCCTCGCCGAGGCGTGACGAAGCGCCGGGGTGCCCTACCGCCCCGGTGGGCGGCTCCCGTCCTCGCCGCCAGGCGGCGTTGGATGGAGGGATTCGGACCTCCTCGGGAGAACAGCGGGAGGAGCTCGACCCGGTCGTCGCGCCACCGGTCCTTGATGCCGTAGACGGCTTCCAGGGGCACCGGCCTGTGCTCCTCCAGG
This sequence comes from Acidimicrobiia bacterium, assembly GCA_041635475.1. Lineage (GTDB taxonomy): Bacteria > Actinomycetota > Acidimicrobiia > Spongiisociales > JAENVV01. Next base: position 59,989 of record JBFKVA010000001.1, read on the forward strand.
ACGAGTTCGGCGTGTCCCCGACGGCGGGCGATCCATTTCGTGAGCTGGTCAGGGTTGGCGATGGTTGCCGAAAGACACACGAGCTGCGCGGTGGGAGGCGCGTGGATGATGACCTCCTCCCACACCGCTCCCCTGCTCTTGTCACCCAGGTAGTGGACCTCGTCGAGGATGATGATGCGCAAGCCGTCCAGCGCCGCTGAGCGGGCGTGGATCATGTTGCGCAGGACCTCGGTCGTCATGACGATGATCGGCGCGTCCGGGTTCACCGAGTTGTCGCCGGTGAGCAGGCCCACATCCTCGGGTCCGTATCGGTGAACGAGGTCGCCCCACTTCTGGTTGGAGAGGGCTTTGATCGGCGTGGTGTAGAAGGCCCTCCCCCCGCCCAGCACGGCCATCTCCACGGCCGCCTCGGCGATCACCGTCTTACCCGCCCCGGTCGGGGCGGTGACAACGACGCTCGTGCCCGCCTCTATCGCCGATACCGCCTCCACCTGGAACGGGTCTGGGGAGAACGGCAGGTCGTCCAGGAAACCCATCCGGCTACTTTCGCAGGATGAGCCGGATGAGCAGGATCGTCACCTCATAGAGGGCATACAGGGGCCCGGCGAGGATGAAGAGCGTGAACGCATCCCCCGTCGGGGTGGCGGCCGCGGAAACGATCACGATGATCAGCACGGCCCAGCGGCGGCCACTCCGCAGCCGCTGCGACGAGATGAACCCGGCCGCAGCCCCGGCGAACAGGAACACCGGGAACTCGAACGTGAGGCCGAACACGAGAAGGAAGCGAAGCGCGAACGAGACGTACTCCCCGATGGCCGGTTGATACTCGACCTCGAGGAACCCGCCGAGGACCTCCAGGGCCCGCGGCAGGATGGAGTAGGCGAACACAACGCCGGTGGAGAAGAGGATGACGAGGCTCGCCACGATCGGGACGGTCCACTTCTTCTCCCGCTTGGTGAGCCCGGGAGACACGAACGCCCACACCTGGTAGAAGACGATCGGGCTGGCCAGCACGAACCCGGCGAACCCGGACACCCGCATCGCCACCGAGAACGGTTCTGCCGCCCGGATCGCCTGCAGGCGTCCGTCGGGGAACACCTCGAGGTAGGGGGCGGCCACGACGTCGAACAGCTGCTGGTAGAAGGCGAGGGCGACCGCGAAGCCGAGGACGATCGCCACCGCAGCCCTGAAGAGCCGGTTGCGAAGCTCGACGAGGTGCTCGAGAAGGGAAGAGGTCTTCTCGCCCGACTCGGTCACGACTCGGGGTCCTCGTCCTCGTCCGACGGGGACTCGAGCGCCGAGAAGTCCTCGCCGGCATCAGCGGGCGTCGGGCCCTGGTCGTGGACCGGGCCCTTCCATTCGAGCATGGAAGCCGACTCCGTGGCCACGTCCTTGACGTCGGCGGAAAGGTCCTTGAGCGGCGCCACGGCTTCCTCGAAAGGCTTCTTGACGTCGCCGATTTCGGCCTCCAACGCGACGCGGAAGTCGTTGGCGACGGTTCGGATCTCCCGCATCCAGCCCCCCACCTTGGATGCCAGTTCCGGGAGGCGCTGAGGTCCGAAGACGAGGAGGGCCACCACGAGGATGACGAGGTACTCGGTCCCGTTGATCGATGGCACGCAGTTGAGTGTATCCCGCCCATGCCGGGGACGGCCCAGCGGCGACGAAGTCCGCGCAGGTCGGTCAGAGCATCCGGGTGGGAGCGGGTTCGGCGTGGAGCGCCCGGGAGAAGGCGATGATCTCGGCTTCGGTGATCTGCTCGTGACTGCCGGCGGATCGCGTGGGTACGCCTGCGGCCTGGAGGAGAAGGACGATCCGCGGAGCTGCGTCGCGAGCCTGGAGGTCGAAGCACGATGGGCACACGAACGAGTACTGACCCTCTGTCGCGTTGGTGGGTACCTCGAGCAGCATCTGATGGACGAACAACTCGATGGTTCCGCACGTTGCGCAAGTGGTCTTGATCGTTGTCATGGTGAACGCCCTCGGTGAGGTTGCACGACGAGTATCGGCCCCACATCCCGTGGCTTGAGCAGAAAGCTGGAGCGATCAGTGGTGGTATCGGGCCAGCACCGCGGAGCGAAGCGCACCCAACTCGGTGGCCACCGCCCCAGCCGATACCAGTTCGGCCTCCGGCCCGAGTCGAAGCAGGAGGCGGGCAATGACACCGGCGCTGGGCGCTGCCATCTCGACGGTCATCCCGGCGCCATCGTCCTCGACGACGGCCACCGGGTAGTACTCCGCCACCCAGCGCCCGCCGGGTCGCAGCCGCAGCGTCGCCTTCACGTCGTCGTCGGACGGGACGTACCGTTGCTCGGGGTCGGGGAGCGTCGGGGGCGGGACGAACACCTCGTCGGTTCGGATTGCCCGCCGGATCCGATCGACCCGAAACCGCCGCTCGGCCCCGGAGCGGCGACACCAGGCGTCCAGGTACCACTGTCCCCGGCTGGTCACGAGTTGCCACGGCTCGACGATCCGCTCGGTCGTCTCCTCCTTGCCCAGTGAGGTGTAGGTGATTTGCAGGACGCCGTTGGACTCGATCGCCTCCCGCAGGCCGCCCAACATCTCCTCGTCGGCGGTGATGGTCACGGCGACCACCTCCGCACCGTCGGCCACGAGGACGCCAAGCAGCTTCTCGACCGCCGAGGAAAGTGGCTCGGAACCTTCACCGGCGGCCTGCAGCGTGAGGGCGGCTGCGATGAGTGCCAGTCCCTCCTCGGGACTCAGGCGAAGCGGTTGGGCGAAGTAGTCGGCCATGTCCACGACCACTTCGTCCTCGTCCACGTAGGCCACCATCAGCTCTCCGGGTCCGTACCCGGGGAGCCCGCACACGAACACGAGGTCGAGGTCGTCCACGAGCTGGCGTCGGGTGTAGTCGAAGCGGGCGCACACCTCTTCGACGCTGGCGCCCGGGTTGGCGATGACCCACGGCAGCATGGCCAGGATCCGGCTCAGACGGCGAGTCGTCCTGTCAGTCACCGGACACCCTCTCCACGAGTGCGGCCCGTACCTGCGCCGGTCCCACGATCTCGGCACGGGGACCGAACTCCAGCACCCACGAGACGAGGGCGTCCGTGTTGCCGGTGGCCAGATCGACCTCCCCACCGCCTTCCACTGCTCGCCATACGACCCCCGGGACCTGTCGCTGAACCCACCAGAGTATGTCGTCGTCGAACCGCACCGTGGCCGTGACCCGTTCGTCGCCGGGCTCCCACGGGTGCAAGGGAACCGCTGATCGCAGGTCGAGGTCGAGGGGCCTCGTGAACGACCCGGCTTCCCCGGTGCGAGACCAGCCGGACCCGCGGTCGACTCGAAACGAACGGACGCCCTCAACCGTGCCGGCCACGAGGTACCAATGCCCCCGCTGGTGGAGGACACCATAGGGGTCGACCCGCCGGTTCTTGTCCCGATGGCGGAACCCGACCGGAGCGCGATCGCTGATCGCCGCGAAGAGGAAGCCGAGGGCCTCCCGTTCGCTCCCGAGGTCGGCGCCCAGGTGGCTGCCTGGGCGGTGTGAGACGCCCCCCAGCTTGTAGAGGGCGCCTTCGGCCGCCCCGACTCCATCCATGCGGGCCATGCGCGATGCCAGCCATATCGCCGCCCGCTCCTCCTCGGTGAGCCCGGGGTCGGGCATCTCGTAGGCGCTGGAGCTGAGCAGGTAGCCCACGGTGTTGTCCTCCAACTCGACCGTCGACAGCGGGACCCCCATGGAGCGCAGCATCTCCTTGTCGCGTTCGAACATGCGCCTGAAGGCCACGTCGTTGTCGGTGTCGTAGCCGGCGACGGTGAACCGGATGGTCTCGGCCGTGGCCGGCCGCCCCGTTGTCCGAAGGAACGCCAGCAGGTTGAGGAGCCGTTCGAGGACACGCCGCATCCGGGCAGGGTACGTCACCGCCGCCGGCAAGAGAAGGCCAGCACCGCTCGGCGCAGGGCCTCCCCTACATCTGCTCGATGAGCTTGTCCACCCGTTCGTCGGACGCCACGAGGGGGTCCTTGCACAGGACGGTGCGCTGGGCTTGGTCGTTGAGCTTGAGGTGCACCCAATCGACCGTGTAGTCCCGCTTGGCGGCCTTGGCCGCTGCGATGAACGTGCCTCGGAGCCGGGCCCGGGTGGTCTGGGGTGGCGTCCCCACCGCCCGGGCGATCCGATCGTCGGTCACCATTCGCTCGACGAGTCCCCTCCGCTGGAGTACCGAGAAGACACCCCGCGTGTCGTGGACGTGGTGGTAGGACAGGTCGAGCATCCCGATCCTGGGACTCGACAGCGGGAGGTCCCATCGCGACCGATACCGCTCGATGACGTGGTGCTTGATGACCCAGTCGACTTCCCGATCGAGCCGGAGCGGGTCCTTCTCCAGGTTGGTGAGGACGTGTTCCCACATCCGGACGGCCCGCTCCACCTGCTGGGGGAATCCTTGGGTCCGCAGATGTCGCATGACCCGCTCGAGGTACTCCCACTGGATGTCGAGGGCTGACAACTCGCGCCCATTGGCGAGGCGCACCGGCCGCCTGCAGGTCGGGTCCTGCGAGATGAGCCGAAGGGCCTTGACCGGGTTGTCGAGCGTCAGGTCGCGGAACACCGCATCCTCTTCGATCATCTGGAGGAGGGCCAGCGTGGATCCCACCTTGAGGTAGGTGGCGTACTCGGACATGTTCGAGTCACCGGCGATGACGTGGAGGCGCCGGTACCGCTCGGCGTCGGCGTGCGGTTCGTCCCGGGTGTTGACGATGGGTCGGCTCCTCGTGGTGGCCGAGGACACTCCCTCCCAGATGTGTTCGGCCCGTTGGGCCATGGCGAACACCGGCCCTCGGGACGTCATCTGGACCCGCCCGGCCCCGGCAAAGATGGTCCGCGAGATGAGGAACGGAATGAGCACGTCGAGGGTCGCCGCGAAATCGGTCGATCGGCTCACGAGGTAGTTCTCGTGGCACCCGTAGGAGTTCCCGGCGGAATCCGTGTTGTTCTTGAACAGGTAGACCTCCCCCCGAATCCCCTCCTCCAGGAGGCGGCGCTCCGCCGACCGCACGAGATCCCGCAGGATCCACTCCCCTGCCTTGTCGTGGGCGACGAGGTCGAGGAGATCGTCACACTCGGCGGTGGCGTACTCGGGATGGGATCCGACGTCGAGGTAGAGACGGGACCCGTTCTCGAGGAAGACGTTCGAGGACCGCCCCCAGGTCACCACGCGCCGGAACAAGTACCTGGCCACCTCATCCGGGCTGAGTCGGCGTTGCCCCTGGAAGGTGCACGTGACACCGAACTCGCTTTCCAGGCCGAAGACGCGTCGCCTCATGTGAGGAGCGTACCGGGCGCTGCGAGAGCTACGCGGGAGGGGCGGCCAGCCGGCGCTGGGCCGCGGTCGGCGGGGCACTCGCCGGCATCATGACCGGCGTGATGGAGACCACCTCGTCGTGGGCAGCCTCCACGTCCGATCCTTCCAGCGGCCCCCGCGCCACGAGCTTGCCGTCGTAGGAGTGGATGAACTCGCCGTCGCCGTTGGCGACAAGCAAGCTGCCGTATCCCGTTCGAGCCACCGTGGTGAGGCGCCGCTCGGTGCCGTGGCCGGCATCGAAGGGGAGGTTGACGTTGACGATGTCGGCGGACTCGTGGAGGCCGACGGCCACGATCTCGTCGAGGAGCCAGGCGCAGTACTCGGCGAGGCGCCGCCATGCGGTGGCCGACGAGGTCGCGTGGACGCGCGCTCTCCACCCCGGCCAGTCGACCATCGTCCCGGTGCTGAAGGCGACAGCCGGCAGGCCCAACGCCCAGGCCTCAACCGCGGCTCCGACGGTTCCCGACGACCACAGGTACCCGGCGCCGTGGTTGTAGCCGACGTTGATGCCGCTCACCACCAGTGACGGCGGATCGGCAGCCAGCGGCCCGGCACCGAGTTGTACCCCGTCGGCCGGGAGGCCGGTGTGGGCCCACCCGTACAAGCCGCCGTCGAGGGCACGGGCTTCGAGCGTCCCGAAGCGGGTGATCGCCTTCCCCGACCAGCTCCGCTCCCGCTCGGGCACGATCACCCTCACGTCGTGGCGGACGCTCAGCGCCGCCGCGAAGGGGTGGAGGGCGGGGCTGTCAAGGCCGTCGTCGTTGGTGAGGAGAACCCAGCTCACGGCACCGGGAGACGCCGGAAGGTCCGACGGTCGCCGTTGCGCTCGAGGACAGCAGCCTCCCACGAGTCGACCTCGCGGTCGATGGCCTCACCGAACACGGACACCGTGAAGGCGAGGGCGGCGTCGAGGTCCCGACCTTCCTCGAATCCCGCTGCGAGTGCACCGGCCAGCTCGTCGGATGGACCGCCGATCGCCGCGAAGCGGCGTTCCTCGACCAGCGTGCCGTCGTAGGACACCCGATACAGCCGGTCGCCGGCCGAGTCCGGGCCCAGCTCGGCCACGAGCACCTCCACCTCGAACGGCTTGACGTCGTGGGTGAAGATGTTCCCGAGCGTCTGGGCGAACGCGTTGGCGAGCGCCTTGGCCTGGACATCTGCCCGGCCGTAGAGATAGCCCTTGAGGTCGGCGTGCCGGATCCCGGCCACACGCAACGATTCGAACTCGTTGTACCGGCCCACCCCGGCAAAGGCGATCCGATCGTAGATCTCGGCGATCTTGTGCAGCGTGGTGGAGGGGTTCTCTGCCACGAGCAGGATCCCGTTGTCGTACTGGGTGGCCACGATCGCCCGACCGCGCGCAATGCCTTTCCGGGCGAACTCTGCCCGGTCCTTGACCAGCTGCTCGGGGGGGACGTAGAAGGGAAGTGTCATCGGACCACCGTGGTGCGGGCGACCCGGGCGATCGTCTCGACATCTTCGTCGGGGATCTCCCGGTATCCGTCGGCATCGACGACCACCACCATGGGCATGATGGACCTGTCGAAGTCCGGGCCGGAGGTGGCGACATCCTGTTCGGCGGCCGCGATGAGGGCTCGGAGGCCGAGGTCGATCGCCGCGTCGGCGGTGAGGCCGGTGTCGTAGGCGGCCCGAAGGTACGACTTGGCCTCCCGGCCCCCGGACCCGGTCGCCCCGAAGGCGGTCTCTTCGTAGCGGCCGCCAACGACGTCGAACGTGAAGAGCCGTCCCTCGGCGGATCGAACGTCGTAGCCGGCGAACAGGGGAACCACGACGAGGCCTTGCATGGCCATCGGTAGCGCGCTCCGAACCATCCGGGAAAGGTAGTTGGCTTTCCCTTCGAGGCTGAGCCGGGTTCCCTCGAGCTTTTCGTAGTGCTCGAGTTCGGTCTGGAACAGGCGCACCATCTCCACGGCCAGGCCGGCCGTCCCCGAAACGGCCACCGCCGCGTAGTCGTCGGCTGCGAAGACTTTGCGCATGCGACGATTGGCCACCGACGATCCTTCCGTCGCCTGCCGATCGCCGATGATGACGACGCCCCCGGCGTGGCGTAGCGCCAGGACGGTGGTCGCCTCAGGGGCGGGCAGGGTGGTGGTGTCCCCGATCACGCCGACGAGTCGGCCGCCGTGGCCGGTTGCGGCGAGGAGCTCGGTGAATCCCCCGGTGGTGTGTCCGGCGAGGCGCCTCAGGTCGTCGATCATTGCCCGCCCTTCTGGACGTAGTTGCGGACGAACTCCTCGGCGTTCTCCTCCAGGACGGAGTCGATCTCATCGAGCAGTTCGTCGATCTCCTCGACCTGGCTCTGGATGGAGACGGTCTCGGACGACTCCTCTTCGGTTGATCGGGATCGCTGGATTCGTTCGCGGTCACTCATTCGGCACCTCGCAGCGCTTCGAGCAAAGTGTTGACATCGTCTGCTTCGTCCAAGAGGTCCCCGACGTGGGCCCGGGTCCCCCTCAGCGGGTCAAGCATAGGCACCCGCTTGTAATGCCCCTGTTGGTCGTCGAAGATCATGGAGTCCCAGTTGGCCGAGACGAGGTCTCGGCCGAACTTCTCGACGCACCGGCCCCGGAAGTACGCCCGGGTCGTCTCGGGCGGCGCCACCACCGCGGCCCGTACCTGCTCGGCGCTGAAGAGGCGCTGCATGGCGCCCTTGCCCACGAGACGCTGGTAGATGCCCCGGTCGTTGCGCAGGTCGTGGTATTGGAGGTCCATCGTCTTGATCCGGGCGTCGCTCCAGTCCGCTCCCCGCTCGATGGCTCGCCGGTACAGGCGCAGCTTGGCTGCCCAGTCGAGGCGGTCGGCGACGTGATCCGGGCCCTGCTCGAGTCCCTCCAGCAGCGACGTCCAGGCCTCCAGCAACCCGCCGGCCCAGGCCAGGTCCGCGTGCTGGGCGTAGTCGGAGAGCCAGCGGTGGTACTGCCACTGCATGTCGAGCGCCGTGAGCTTCCTCCCATCCGCCAACAGGAGGGGCTTGGCCAGGCCTGTGTCGCGGCTCACGTGCCGGGCGGCACCCACCGGGTGGGCCAGGGCGAGGTCGTCGGACAGGACACCATCCTCCAAGGCCGCCAGGAAGAGCGCCAGGCAGCCGAGTTTCACGTAGGTCTGCACCTCCGACCTCGTCGCATCGCCGAAGATGACATGCAGGCGTCGGTAGCGGTTGTCGGCGTGGGGCTCGTCGCGCGTGTTGACGATGGGACGTTTGAGGGTCGTCTCGAGCCCGACGACAACCTCGAAGAAGTCCGCCCGTTGCGTCAGCTGGAAGCCGATGTCGCCGTGCCCCGCCTCTCCACCCACCTTTCCACCACCCGAAATGAGCTGACGGGAGACGAGGAAGGCCGGGAGAGCCTCGACGATGCGCTCGAACGGAAGGGACCGGGCAAGAAGGACGTTCTCGTGGTAGCCGTAGCTGTTGCCCTTGCCGTCGGAGTTGTTCTTGTAGAGGGCGAGTTCCTCACCTTCCCGGAGCAGCTCCTGGGCGGAGGCCATCGCAATCCGGCAGACCTCTTCGCCGGCCACGTCGTAGAGCGCGGCGGTGAGTGGGTCGTCTGCTTCCGGGGAGCTGTACTCGGGGTGGGCGTGGTCGACGTAGAACCGAGCCCCGTTGCTCAGGACCGTGTTCACCGCAGCCGCCTCGTAGTCGGGTTGGAAGGCTTCGATGATGGTCTCGCGGGCGTCCCGCCGCGGGTGCTCGGTGTCGTACGACCACGAGAAGCGTCCTCGCGCCTGGCTCACCGAGTTGACGACGAGTGCCGAGGCCAGGGAGGGATTGAAGTCGATGGCGTTGCGGATGTGGATCCCGAACTCGGTTTCCGTACCGAGCACCTTCGGGATGGCCATCAGAGGTAGTGGCCGGTTTGCACCGTTTCGACCGTACGCTGTTCCTCAGCCCTCCCACCGGCAACGGTGCGCACATACGCGATTCGCTCGCCCTTCCTCCCGGAGACCTTGGCCCAGTCATCGGGGTTGGTGGTGTTCGGGAGGTCCTCGTGCTCGGTGAACTCCTGGCGCACCGAGTCGGTGAGGTCCTCGGTGGTGATTCCGCCGTCGCCGCCGTCCAGGAGGCGCTTGATGGCGTTCTTCTTGGCCCGTCGAACGATGTTCTCGATCATCGCTCCCGAGGCGAAGTCCTTGAAGTAAAGGAGCTCCCGGTCACCCCCGGCGTAGGTGACCTCGATGAACTCATTGACGGGACTCTTGGCGTACATGCGCTCGACGACGTCCGCGATCCGGGCCTGGCGATGTTCGGCCTCCTCACCGAACTGGTCGGTGTTGAACGGTAGGGAGGCGGGCAGGTAGATGGAGAAGATCTGGCGGGCCGCCTCCTCGTCGGGCCGGCTCACCTTGATTTTCACGTCGAGGCGTCCGGGCCGCAGGATGGCAGGGTCGATGAGGTCCTCGCGGTTGGAGGCCCCGATGACGATGACGTTCTTGAGGGCCTCCACCCCGTCGAGCTCCGACAAGAGCTGTGGGACGATGGTCGACTCGACATCCGAGGAGATCCCGGTGCCGCGGGTCCGGAAGAGGCTGTCCATCTCGTCGAAGAACACGATCACCGGCACGCCCTCCTCGGACTTCTCGCTCGCCCGCTGGAAGATGAGGCGGATCTGCCGTTCGGTCTCACCCACGTACTTGTTGAGGAGTTCCGGCCCCTTGATGTTGAGGAAGTAGGAGCGGGCGTCCGTGTCGCCCGTCCGCTCCCTCACTGCGGCGGCCAGCGAACTCGCCACGGCCTTGGCGATGAGCGTCTTGCCGCAGCCGGGGGGCCCGTACAGGAGCACGCCCTTGGGCGCTTCGAGGGCGTAGTCGTCGAACAGGCTCTTGTGCACGTACGGCAGTTCGATGGCGTCCCGAATCGCCGTGATCTGGTCGGCCAACCCGCCGATGTCGTCGTAGCCGACGTCGGGCACCTCCTCCAGGACGAGTTCGTCCACGTCGGGGCGCGGGACCTTCTCGAGGGCGACCGATGACTTCCCATCGATGCGAACATGGTCGCCGACCCGCACGGGGACACCGGCGAGGGCACCGGAGATGAACACGACCCGTTCGTCGTCACCCCGCCCGAGGACGAGAAGTCGGTCCTCGTCGAGCCGGTCCTTGACGGTCACGACATCGCCCAAGCGGTCGTACTCGAGCACTCGCACGATGTTGAACGCCTCGTTGAGGAGAAGGTCCTGCCCCGGCTTGAGTTCCTTGACCTCGATCGAAGGTTGGGCGCTCACCCGCAGGCGCCGCCCACCGGTGAGCACGTCGACACCGCCATCGTCTGCGACGCCGAGCACGATTCCGAAGGCGGACGGGGGGGCGGTGAGCCGATCCACCTCTGACCGGAGGAGTGCCAGCTGCTCCCGGGCCTCCTGGAGCAGGGACGCCAGCTTGTCGTTGCGATCGCGCAGGCGGTCCACCATGTCCTCGGCGTCGGACAGCTGTCGTTCGAACACGCGACGGTCGGGCGTCGTCGACAGCGCGTGGCGGAGCCGGGCGAGCTCGTCCTCGAGTCGCTGGATCTTCGCCTGGGCGAGCGGGTCGCCGTCGTCTCGTTCCACGGTCCTCTTCCTTGGTCAAGGCGCAGTATACGGGCGGGTCGGCTCGGGCACCCGGGGAATGAGTGCCCGGACGCGCCGAGTCCCCGGCCGGGAGACCGGGGACTCGGCGAAGAGGTTGGGCACCTACGGTTCGATGAAGATGCACTCCCCCGGGCACTCTTCGGCCGATTCGATGACGTCGGCTTCCATGCCGTCGGGGACCACGGCGAGACCAGCGGCCCCCTGCGGGTTCCCGCTCGCTTCCGCGAAGACCCTGTCACCTTCTTTGACGTAGGCGAGACCGTCATCGAGGAGGACGAAGACATCGGGGGCGATCTCTTCGCACAGACCATCGCCGGTACAGAGATCCTGGTCGATCCAAACCTTCATCGTTTCTCCTGAATCGTTGCGCGAGCGGCAAGGATAGCCGAACCCTGCTGGCGAGTGGAAGCGCCCCGGCGACCCCGGACTCACTCCTCCTCGGGGCCGGCCTCGGCCATGCGGAGGTAGCGGCGACCGACGACGATGAACCCGGTGTGGGCCACCATGTCGTGGGTGGGGCGGACCGACCGTCCTTGGACGTGCCAGTCCCGATGGAGGACTTCGAACGCCGAGACATCGGAGAAGACTCCCGAGGACCGAAGCGTGTTCACCGATTGCTGGACCTGGGGCACCGTGGGAACGTAGGCACAGAGGATGGCGCCGCCCGGGAGCCGCTCGCCGACGGACTCGATGACGGTCCAGGGCTCGGGGACATCGAGGACGACGCGTTCCGGCCCGGTCTCGGCGAGGACGTCGGTGACGTCTCCGGCCCTCATTTCGACGTATCCCGGGACCTCTCCGCCGAACCACGCCTCCAAGGAGGCGCGGGCCCCCGCCTGGTGGTCGTCGCGCAGTTCGACGGTGATGACGCGTCCCGTCGGGCCCACGGCACGGGCCAGGGCCAGGGTCAGCGCCCCCGACCCGGTGCCGGCCTCAACGACGGTCATGCCGGCACCGATGTCGCCGTAGACGAGGATGGGGCCGATGTCCTTGGGGTAGACGACCTGGGCGCCCCTCTTCATCTTGAGGATGAAGTCGGCCAGGCGCGGTCGGAATGCCACGTACCTGGAGCCCCCGGTCGACTCGAACATCTGGCCGTCCCCGGCCCCGATGATCGCGGCATGGGGAATGGTCCCGGCGTGGGTCGAGAACGTCCGGTCCGGGGTGAGCGTGAGCAGGAAGCGTCGGCCCTGCCGATCGATGAGGAGGCAGGCATCGCCGCGCTCGAACGTGCTCACGGGCCGAGGAGCGCCGCGATGGCGCCGACTCCGAGCGTGAGCACCATCCCGATGACGAGGACGAGCACGACGGTCTTCACGAACTGCTGCTGGCGCATCGTCGCAGGGTACCCGGCCGGCACGGTAGGCCGACCTAGATGTCCGGGTCGCGGTCCCGGAGCCTGATCGTCAACTCCTCGCCGGGCCGTAGTTCGTAGGCTCCCAGCAGCTCCCTCCGGCGCGGATGCCGGCGCAGCCACAGTGCCATCAGGGCCACCCCGGCTCCCAGGACGACCCCCGGCTCGCCGGAGCGGAGGCCGCGCCACACGCCGCGCCATGCCCGACCGGAGAGGTCCATCAGTCGCGGTAGACCTCGACGATGGCCCGCCGGGAGACACCCCGTCGCCGCCCCGTGACGAAGGCGACGAGGACCGCCAGGAGCACCAACCCGGCGACGATCATCATGCCTGTCTTGGCCTGGGCCCTCGTGTCGTCGAGGGTTGCGTCTATCTCAGCGGCCTTGGCCCTGAGCTCATCGATCGTTGCCATCACGTGTCGCCTTTCGCAGGAGCAGTCCAGCCACCATCGCCGCCAGGAGGCCCGTCCCCACGTAGCCCAGCGCCTGCCAGGTTTCGCCGTCCGGCAGCAGCATGAGCGCCAGGGCCAGGACTCCGGCGGCCAGGAGGACCCCGCCGACGGCGAACAGGATCCCGGCGCCGATCCCTTTGCCGGCGAACGCGCCGAGTTGCCGGGCAGGTTGGAGAATCTCCTCATCGACGTACCGTTTGGAGAGGTCGACGAACTCCTTCGCCTGGTCGGGAAGCTCGCGTGGATCTGCCATGCCCGGAAGGCTACCTCGCTATCTTGTCTGGGCGGACGGCAGCCGATGGGAGCAGCACAACGATGCATCGATCCGACCCCGGTGAGGCCAGCGCTGCTCGGTTCCGCTACCTGTGGTTCGGGCAGGCGGTCTCCCAACTCGGGGACTACGTCGCGTTGTTCGCCATCCCCTTCTACGTGTTCGATCAGATCACTGATGACCCGGCCTGGTTCGGTCGGATCTTCTTCGCCGAGACCATCCCGGCGGTGATCTTCGGGCTCTCGTCGGGCATCCTGCTGGACCGATGGCGACGCAAGCGGGTCATGATCGCCACCGACCTCATCCGAGCCGCACTCTTCGCCGCCCTGGCCGCCCTCGCCGACGGTCGGGTTGAGGGCGGGGTGTGGGCCGTGGCGGTCCTGTCATTCCTGCTGGGAACCGCGGCGGCCGGCTTCACGTCGGCGCTCTACGCCTACGTCCCCGCCCTGGTCTCGCGGGCCGATCTCACCCAGGCGAACGCCCGGCTCCGGGTGACCCAACAGCTCTTCTTCATCCTCGGGCCGGCCCTCAGCGGCGTCATCATCGCCGCGTTCGGATTCCCCCTTGCGTTCATGGTGAACGCCTCGACCTTCGTGATCTCAGCCCTCACGCTGCTGCCCCTCCCCCCCGACAGGGCGTCCGGTCAACCCGACCCCGGTGGGTACCGAAAGGGCACGATGGAAGGGATCAGGTTCATCTGGGAGCAACCGCTGCTGCGATACGTGACGATCGGGGCCTTCATGACCAACTTCCTCAACTCCTACGTCGAAGCCGTGCTCGTCCTGCTCAGCGACACGGTGTTCGGCGTGTCCGACGCCCAGGGCATCTCGTACGTCTACGCCGCGTTCGGACTGGGCGGTGTCCTGGGTGCCCTCACCGCCAAGCGCGCGACGAAGCGGTTCGGACTCGGAAGGACCTTCGTCCTGGGCATGTTCGTGTGGGGACTGGGCATCGAGGTCGCCACGTTCACGAGCGAGTACCTGGTGGCGCTCGCCGTCTTCGCGATCGCCGGGTTCGGCCTCCCCTGGGTGGTCGTCGCCCACACGACCACCCGCCAGGTCGTGACCCCGGCTCGCATCCTGGGCCGGGTCACCGCAGCCTCATCCGCGGTGGTCCTGGGTGCCCTGCCCATCGGGGCCCTGCTGCTCACGTCGATCGCCTCCGGGGCGGGGGTCGTCCTGGTGGCCCGGATCGTGCCCGCCCTCTTGCTGGCGACCGGCGTCTACCTCGTGTTCACACCGCTGTGGCGCGAGAGCGACGAGACCATCGACCTCACCGCGCTCGAGGTCGACGCGCTGGCACCGGGCGCCGAGTAGCCCGCCTACAGGGCGACGGCGGTCAGCTGCCCGATGCCGGCCGTGATCCCCGGGACGAGGCCGTACACCTGGGGCATCAGCTGGGTCGTGTAGAAGGTGGCGACGCCCACCTTGTCGGGGGCGACGTCCAGGTCCGCTTCCACGGCGGCCGCGGCCGCCGCCACGAGGTACGCCCCTCCCGCCACCTGCGCCAGGAGGCGGAGGAACGGAGTGGCGCCGGCGAGGACCGACGCGATGTCGTCCCTGCTCCCGGCGATCCACAGTGTCGCCTCCGTCACCTTGGCAACACCTTCGTCGAGGGACTTGCCCAGCTGTTCGAGCCCTACCGAGCGAGCCGAACCCGCCACCTCCGTCATCCATCCGATGAAGGCTCGAATCACCTCGCCCCCGGCCAGGGGGAGTTTGCGGCCGACCAGGTCCATGGCCTGGATCCCGTTGGTACCTTCGTAGATGGGGGCGATTCGGCTGTCTCGCCAGTGCTGGGCCACACCGGTCTCCTCCACATAGCCCATCCCGCCGTGGACCTGGATCGCCAGCGACGTGCACTCGACCCCGAGGTCTGTTCCCCACGCCTTGGAGAGGGGCGTGAGAAGTTGGGCCCGGCCGTCGGCCTCTTCCCGCACGTCGGGGTCAGGATGGTGGTGTGCGAGGTCGATGTGGGCGGCGTTGTCGTACATGAGGCACCGCATGGCCTCGATGTAGGCGCGTTGGGTGAGGAGCATGCGGCGCACATCCGGGTGCTTGATGATGAGGGATTGTTCCCCCTTGGGGGCGCCGAGGGCCGTCCCTTGACGACGCTCCTTGGCGAATGCCAGCGACTGCTGGTACGCCCGCTCGGCAATGGAGAGACCCTCCACCCCGACGGCTAGGCGGGCCGCGTTCATCATGGTGAACATGTACCGCATGCCCGCGTTCTCCTCCCCGACGAGGTAGCCGATGGCGCCCCCCTCCTCCCCAAACGAGAGGACGCACGTCGGCGAGGCGTGGATCCCGAGCTTGTGCTCGAGCGACACGACCCGGATGTCGTTGCGGTCGCCAAGTGAACCGTCGGGGTTCACGAGGTGTTTCGGAACGATGAACATCGAAATGCCCTTCGTCCCGGGCGGTGCGTCGGGGGTGCGGGCGAGGACGAGGTGGATGATGTTCTCGGCCATGTCGTGGTCGCCGTAGGTGATGAAGATCTTCTGGCCGGTCACCCGGTACGTGCCGTCCTCGACGGGTACGGCCTTGGTCGTCACGACCCCGAGATCCGACCCCGCCTGGGGCTCCGTGAGGTTCATCGTGCCGCTCCACTCGCCGGTGATCATCCGGGGCACGTAGTCGCCGTAGAGCTCCTCGGAGCCGTGGAGGGCGAGGGCCTCGATGGCACCGGCGGTCAACATGGGACACAACGAGAAGGCCATCGACGCCGAGGTGAGCATCTCCTGGACGGCGATCGAGACGACGTACGGGAAGGCGCCGCCGCCGATCGCCTCCGGGAAGGGCAGGGCGCCCCAGCCGGCGGCGACGTACTGGGCATACGCCTCCTTGAACCCGTCAGGCGTCACGACGGCACCGTCGACGAGCTTGCTCCCCTGCGTGTCACCAACACGATTGAGGGGCGCGACGACTTCCTCGAAGAAGCGCGCCGCTTCGAACAGGATGCCGTCGACCATGTCGGGCGTGGCGTGCTCGAAGCCCGGGAGGTCCGTGATACGGGGAAGGTCGGCAACATGCTCGAGCACGAACTTCATGTCCCCGACGGGTGCGGTGTAGTCGGCCATGGCCCAAATGCTACCCAGCCGGTACGGTCGCGAGGACGCACTCAAAGTTCGTCGACCGTGCCCCCGACCCCGGCTCAGCGCCGGATGACCGTCCCGGTGAACACGGCGACCAGCCGCTCCTCCGCGTTGCGCACGACCACCCGGTAGGTGCCGAGCGTGCGGCCCAGGGTCATCTCTTCGCCGACCGCCACGAGGACATCACCCGGCCCTGCCCGACTGGTGGCCACGAGGTGCGAATCGATCATCAACGACGGTGACCCGGTCGTGTTGGAGGCCAGGGACAGAACGATGTCCGCCAGGCCGTAGACGACCGCCCCATGGGCGGTTCCTCGGAAGTTGCAGTGCTGCGGGCCAACGGTCATCCGCACGACGACCGGGTCGTCCGAGAGCAGCTCGGCGCCCAGGTGGGCGGCGAACGGGTCGCGGGCGAGGAGGTCGGCGGCGCTCGTCATGGCCAAACACCGTAGCCGTTCGCCGGTCCACAACGCACTGTCGCCCGGCCGGGGGCCGGGCGACAGGAATCCAACTCGGTGGCTGCTAGACGAACACCCGGTCCTTGAGGCCCTTGGCGGGTGAGAACTTCGCAACCGTGCGGGCCGCGATCTGGATCTCGGCCCCGGTCTGGGGGTTGCGGCCCTTGCGGGCGCTCAGGCGACGGGTGCTGAACGACCCGAACCCGGAGATGCTCACCTTGCGGCCGGCGTCCAACTCGACGGCGATGATCCCCTCGCCGTCCTTGGTCGAGAAGATGATGTCGATGATCTCTGCGGCCTTGGCCTTGCTGATGTCTGCCTTCTTGGCAAGCTTGTCAGCCATCTCGGTCTTGTTCACAGTCCGCCCCTCCATGTGGTCGGTCGGCTACTTCTGGGATCCGAACTCCGGATCGTATGGATGTAAGTTAGACGGAATCGCCCGAAATCATGGGCTTTCGCTTGACCGGGGTCTCCGGCCGGTCCACCTACACTGCCAAGATGGACCAGCTGGATCGATCGGCCGAGGAGATCATCACCCGACTGGCCGATCCGGCGATTACCCGGGGCAGCCTCGATGACCTCCTCGAGAGTGTTGTCACGACCACCAAGGGCAAGGTCGTCCTTGGGCGGCGGCTGGCCTCGATCCCGACCGGGGAGTCCAGCCTTCGCCGCCTGGCGGCCCTTGCCGGCAGCCCCCACTTGGCGGTGCACCTCACCGAGGTCGACGGAGAACGCCAGGCGGCGATCCTGCGGCGGGACGCGATCCTCAACGCACTGCTCACCAACACCGCGACGATCGTCGTCGGGCTGGAGCCGAACGGTCGCATCGGGTTCTGCAACGCCGCCGCCACCGATGCCGCCGGTCTCGTCACCGGGGACTCCATCATCACGTTTGCCGCCTCCTTCAACCAGGCGGAGCTGAACCGGGTCCTTGGCGAGTTCGCCCAGGGTGCCGACCGGGCCCATTGGTCGGTCGAGTTGGACACGGCCAGTGCCGGGACGCGCTCGTTCGACTTCTCGATGATCGCCAACCGCGTCGACGACGACGTCGTGTCGTTCTCGGTGATCGGGTACGACGTCACGGAGCTGAGGGCAGTCGAACGGGCACTGGACGAGGGCCGAGCGTTCTTGCAGATGGTGCTCGACGCCTCCCCCGATGTCATTCAGTTCACGGACCCGGACGGGCGCATGGTTCTCATGAACGCGGCAGCCAAGGCGCTCTTTCCCGAACCCGAGCAACGCCGCCTCTTCGCCTTGGACGGACGTCCCCTCGAGCCGAGCGAATTCCCCTCTCGCATGACCCTCGCCACCGGCGAACCCGTGTTCGCCCGGGTCCTGACCGAGACCGACACCGGTGCTCGTCGGCTGTGGGAGGCACACGCCAGGCCCACGTACGCCGACAACGGCGAGCTGTTGGGATCGGTGACCGTGAGCCGCGACATGACCGAGGCGGCCGAGCTCACCGCCGCCGACGTCGAACGCCAGGCGTTCGTTCGCTCTCTCCTCCGGTCGACGGCCGACGCGGTGGTGGCCGTCGACAGCAAGCTCAACGTCCAGTACGTCAACCCGCGCGCCTCCGAGTTCTTCGGGTACCTGGCCGAAGGGTCGAGCATTCTCGACGCCCCCTCCGACATCGTCGCCGTCGACGGTGCGGCGCCCTCTCCCGAGAACCTCCCGCTGGAGCGGGCGTTGCGGGGCGAGGAGAACGTCGTCGTCGAGTTGGAGGTGCGGGGCCCGGACCAGCGGCTCATCCTGGCGGGGCTCACCAACCCGATCCGCGACGCGGACGGCGACGTCATCGGGGCGGTGGGCGTCTACCGGGATGTGACGGAGCAGCAGAGGGCCACGAGACGGGAAGCAGCCCGCATCCAGTTCACGCTCCAGATGCTGGACTCCATGAGCGAGCCGCTGGCCGCGCTCAACATCCTCACCGACGAGGAGTACCTCAACTCGGCTGCCCGCAACCTCGGGATTCCCGGGCCCGGGTCGGACCTGCCCCTGCCGTTCACCCGCCCGGACGGCGCCCCTCTTGACGAGGGGATCCTCTTCGAGGCGATGAGCGGACGCCCACGGGAGCGATTCGAGATGGTGCACAAGGAGACGGGCCGGGTCTTCGTCGCCTCCGTTCGGGGCATCGAGACCGAGGACGGCGTCCTCGGCGGCGTGCTCACCGCCCGGGACATCACCGAGTTGCGCGAGGCGTTCCAACAGCTCGAGGTCCAGTCGGCGGCCATGGACGCCACGATCACGGCCATGTTCATCACCGACGCCGAGGGCACGATCGAATGGGTCAACGCCGCCTTCACCCGTCTCACCGGCTACACGGCCGAGGAGGCGATCGGGGAGAACCCCCGCATCCTCAAGTCCGGTGTCCAGCCTCCCGAGCACTTCACGGAGATGTGGCAGACGATCCTCTCGGGTCGGGCCTGGCAGGGGCGGCTCACGAACCGCACCGCCGACGGTCGCAACGTCGTGGTGGACCTGTGGGTGACGCCCGTGGTGGACGCGAACGGCGACATCACCCATTTCGTGGCGGTGCAGGACGACGTCACGTCGGAGGTGGAGGCCGAGGAGATCATCCTCCACATGGCGACGCACGACGCCCTCACCGACCTTCCCAACCGCCGCCTCTTCCTCGAACACCTCGACCAGGCGATCGCCCGGGCCGAGCGGTCGAACGGATCGCTGGGGGTCCTCATGCTTGACCTCGACAAGTTCAAGGACGTCAACGACGCCCTCGGGCACCCGGCCGGCGACAGCCTGCTGCGTGAGGTGGCCAAGCGACTGCTGTCGCGGGTGCGTGGCACGGATGTCGTTGCGAGGCTCGGCGGGGACGAGTTCGCCATCATCGTCGACGACGCCGACCTTGAGGGCACCCGGGTCGTCGCCCGGGACATCATCGTGGCGCTGTCCAGGGAGTTCCAGATCCTTCGCCACGAGGTCCGGTCGGGAACCACGATCGGGCTGGCGATGTACTCCCCCGGCACGACCGCCGAACAACTCCTCGACCGGGCGGACCTGGCCCTCTACGCGGCGAAGGACAAGGAGCGGGGCACGTTGGAGGTGTATGTGCCCGAGATGGGCGAGCAGACCAGGCAGCGGGCCGAGATGGCATCGGAGTTGCGCCGAGCGATCGCCAACGAGGAGCTCACCCTCGAGTACCAGCCGATCTTCGACATCGAAAGCGGGAGTGTCACGTCGATCGAGGCGCTCGTGCGTTGGGTGCGGGAGGACGGTTCCATCCTGTACCCCTCCGGCTTCCTGGGCCCGGCGGCGGAGTCGGGCCTTCTTCCCAGTCTCGGACGCTGGGTGCTCGACGCCGTGTGTTCGCAGGCGTCGGAGTGGGCGCGGGAGGGGCGCTCCCCACCCCCGATCGCCATCAACGTGTCCCCCCAGGAGCTGCGCAGCAAGGGCTGGGGGCGCCTGCTGTCCCAGGCCCTCACCCGGGCCAGGATCGGGCCGTCCGCCCTGGCCATCGAGGTGACCGAGGCGGGCCTCCTCGTCGCCGCCGATGACAACCTGGCGATGCTCTCGGACCTGCGGGCCCGGGGCCTCCATCTCACGCTCGACGACTTCGGGACCGGGGCCTCATCCCTTCAGCACTTCCGCCGTCTCCCCGTCGACCGGATCAAGATCGACCGCCTCTTCGTCCACGACGTCAACCGCGAAGTCTCCTCAGGAGCCATCGTCAAGGCGAGCGCCCTCCTGGCGGACTCGGTCGGGGCCAAGCTCGTGGCCAAGGGCGCCGAGTCGGTCGAACAGCTCTCGGCGGTGCGCCGGCTGGGCGCCAAGGAAGTGCAGGGTTTCGTCCTCGAGCGCCCCCTGAGTGCCTCGGAGATCGCGGCCCTCTTCCACGTCGACCACCCGATCCTGTCCGCCGGTCTCCCCGACTGACCGTCTGCGTACCCCGGGGGGTATAGACTGGGACGACCAGAACCTCCAGGAGAGCGACATGGACCCGTTTCCACATCACTACCGCGTTTCGGCCACCGGCGGACCCCAGGGGGCCATTTCGCACGGCGGCGATCTTCCGCCACTCCTTGGCAACGCCCCCGCCCAGTTCGGCGGTCCCGGCGATCAGTGGTCGCCGGAGGAACTCCTGGCGGCGGCCGTCGCCGACTGCTTCATCCTCACCTTCCGGGCGGTGGCAGCGGCATCGGGGCTGACCTGGACGTCGCTGTCGTGTCGGGCAGAGGGTCTCCTCGAGCGGATCGACAGGGTGACCCGCTTCACCCGTTTCGACGTCCACGTCGAACTCGAGGTGCTGGAAGGTTCCGACCCGGAGCGGGTTGCCCGCCTCCTCGAGAAGTCCGAGGCCGGCTGCATCATCACCAACTCGATGAACACCCAGGTGATCCTCCACCCCACGGTCACGTACGCCGCCGCTGGGTGATGGCCCCGGCGACCCGGAGACTGTCCCGGGACGCCGTGTCCCGGACGGATCGGGACGCCGTCATCTTCCCGGCATCCCCCGCATCATGGACCATCGCAGTCGAGCGAGAAGGTCTCGCGGGAGGTGAATGAGATGAGCACCCGTGTCCAGAAACCCGATCGGGACACCCACAAACCGGACCGGTGGGGATCCATGGCCGGGATGCTGTGGTTCCTCGGCTTCGCCGCCGCGGTGGCCTTGGGGCCATCCGGCTCTCCCGTCGTTGAATCACCGGTGGCAGAACTCCGCGCCTGGTACGGCGTCGTGCAGCCTGACAACCAGCTCGGTGGCGCCATTCTGATCCTCGCGATCGGCGCCCTCATCTGGTTCACCGGGAGTCTCCGTCGGGCCATCGACCGCGTCGAGCCGGATGGGAGGCTGGCGGGCATTGCGGCCGTGGCCGGTGTGGTGGCAGCCACCCTGCTCCTTGCCGGAGTCGCCCACACCATCCAATGGGCCATGTTCGCCGACTCCTTGGCGGGGCTCGACGACGCCTCCCTGACGGTCTTTCACCTCGGCCTCATGAACTCCAGCGGACTCACGGGGGTGGCGACGATCGCCTGGGGCATCATGGCCCTGGCGGTGGCCGTGGCCGGCTTTCGTCACGGGTTCGGTTCGCGGTGGATGGCCTGGGTGGCAGCCGTCACTGCCGGCACGTCACTGCTCGGTGTGCTCAACGTCATCCAGCCGACCGAAGACAGTCTCGGTGCCATCTTCTGGTTTGCCGGCTTCCTTCTGTTCCCGATTTGGATCGGGCTCCTCAGCGTCCAGGTGACCCGGGAGAACCGGAGGACCTGACCGCCGACGGGTGCGCCCCCGGCGACCACGACCCTTTTCTCACGCGGGGGCGCACCACGACGACGAAGGTGCCCCTGGTCGCGCGACCGGCGACCGGTTGAACCGGGCTCATTCCTGACTTCGCATCCCCGTGCCTGACACCTGACGCGACTCAGCCGGGCCGAACATCTCCTCGACGCGGCCCGTGAGCGTGTCCATCGACGCCAGGGACCCGGCGTCCCGCCGGATCGGGACGTCTGCATCTTCCCCGCCGTCCGCCGATCGGCGACAGTCCCGCCATGGGGTGGGAAGGACCGCCCCCGGGCATCCCGGCACGGCCGGGAGGAAAGGATCGAACATGGGCAGGAGACTCACGACGGTCGGGGCACTGGTGGCGGCGTTCACGCTGCTCATCGCCGTCCCCGCCTCAGCCGACCACTGCATCAACCTCAACAAGAAGCCGTTGGCCGGGGCGCAGATCGTCTTCGGCCCGGAGGGCGATCCGATCACCGGTATCGTCTGGATGACCAACGGGCTCGAGAAGCGGGCCGCCAAGGGCCTCGTCGACTTGGTGACCGGGGAGGGGTTCAACGGCCTGATCGGGTTGATGCCGGGGTCCATCCCGGGCGTTGACGACGCGATCACGATCTACATCGTCGGCCCGGACACCGGCGTGGACTACCCGGAGCGGGCCCTCCCCCACCAGGCGATGGAGCGCGGCTCGCCCGACCACGGCATCGTCGACATCTGCGACCACTACGCAGGATTGTGCGAGCCTCCGCCGGAGTAGCCCGGACCACGGTGCCCGAGACACCAGTGGGCCCCCCGCTGCCGGGGGGCCTACTCGTGGAACGCCACTCTCCGGCCACGGCGTGGCCCACGTGTCCCATCTGCCATGGCGGGACCCGGCCCCGGTCGCTCCGGAAACCCGCAGCTGGGGTGCTAGCGGCTCCCGTAGGCCTTGGCGCAGGAACGCTTGCCCTTGGCCGAGTCCAGGTAGCCCTCGGGCTGCTCGTAGGGGATGGGAACGCCGAGTCCCAGGGAGGTGTGGGCCAGGGCCACCTCCTCCTGGTGGGTGGCGCACCACTGGCGCTCCTCCTCGGACAGTGCGGTGTCGCCGCACGCGGCGAGCATGACGACGCAGGCAATGATCACGGTGACTCTTCGCATGCCCCCAACCTAATCAGGCATCGTGGAGGACGTCGTCCGCGGAGGGGTACTCGCGCCTATCCGGTCCACCGTCGCCGTCGTTGCCGGTCAGTCGGCCATCCGCTCGTCGGAACCACCCCGAGCGCGCAGGCGCCAGCCCTGCACGGCTGAAGGAGCGCATCGCGTCTCGCGCGTGATCGATGGATGGCTCCACGTTCGGGTTGAATGGGGGCGTGACTGTCAGGATGCTGGATCGAGGGGACGAGGCGATGGTCCGGTCCGTGCTGACTCGCTTCAAGGCATACCCGACGACCGATCCCGAGGAGTTCCTCGCCGATCCGCGAACCCTCCTGTTCGTGGCCGACGACGGCGGGACACCGGTCGGCTGGCTCTACGCCTACGAGCTGGTCCGACCGGAAGGGCGACGTGCCATGCTTCTGTACGAGCTGGAGGTGGCCCCCGAAGCTCGCAGGCGTGGTCACGGGCGGGCGCTGTTGGAGGCGCTGCTCACAGAAGCCCGGGCACGAGGCCATCTGCGGGTCTGGGTGCTCACCGAGCCGGACAACGAAGCAGCAGCGGCCCTCTACGCCGCAACGGGAGGTGCAGGATCGACGCGGGTGATGTTCACCTGGGCCCTGCCGTAGAGAACTGGCCGGGACAGGCGCGAGCCGCCGTGCGGGAACTCGAACGCCTCGCCCGCAGGCAAGCAACCAAGCCAGCCGGAAGCGCCGGCGATGGTGCAGGAGTGAAGTACCGTCGTTCGACGCCGAACGGCCCTCAGGCCTCGGGCTCCGCGTGCAGACCGAGGCGTTGGATGCGGCGATGCTCGATGACCAGCACCGCGAACATCACAACGACGACAAGCGTCAACAGGTTCAGGCCCTCGAGCGGCGCTCCCACGAAGATCAGGCCGGCAATGACCAAGGCACCCACCAGCCGCTCCCGCGCCTGGGCCCGAAAGGCACGCCAGACTGCAAGGTAGACCCCGATCAAGAAGAGGAACAGGCCGGCGGCCATCATGAGTCGGAACTCGAGAGGGACGGCGTCGCGCGGGTGCAGCACGATCTCCTCGAGCGCGGCCGCAGCCAGGATGACGCCTGCGACGATGGGGGCATGGGCCCAGGTGTACACGTCTCGGATGAACCGACCAGCCGTTCGGCTATCGAGGTTGGTTGCGGCATACTCGAGCCCGGGGCTGGGCCGATCGAAGTAGGCCCACCACAACGCCCCGGCGAATGCGCCGGACGCAAGCAGCGCCGAAACCGATGCCAGCGACAGGCTGTCGTTCTTCTCCAGGGCGGCAACGACGGGAATACCGATGGCAACGATGACTTCGCCCAGCGCGACGATGATGATCAGCCCGTGACGCTCGGCGAAGTGGCCTGGACGCACCAGCCACTCGCTGTCGGCGGCCCTGACCATGGCCCACAGCACGATGGCTACGGTGCCAAGCCAGAACGCCAGCCGAGAAGTGCCGTCGTAGAAGGACCCCACGACCAGCACCAGGATGGCAACGACATTGGGAGCGATCCAGGTGAGAGCCGCAGAGCGATAGTCGACCTCATCGGTCGTGCCCATCGTCTGCATACGGAACCCAATGAGCATGATGCCAGTGAGAGCGATCGCAAACACTGGTCCGCCCCCAGCGAACGCGGTCGAAGTGGAAGCCGCCATCGGGATACTGACCACCGTGGCAATGAGAAAAAGGATGCGCACCGGCCGCCCGTTGCCCGATATTGCGTTCGCCGCCCAGGTCAGCTGCTGCCACGGCAGCCACAGCAAAGCAAACAGCAACGCGGCCTTGCCCGCCCCCGCCCATGTGGGCTCGTCGATGAGAAGGGCCACGAGTTGCGAGAACGCGAATACGTAGGCCAGGTCGAAGAAGAGCTCAACGGGATCTGCCGTGAAATCCTCGGTGAGCGGAGGGAGTTCTATGCCCTTCATGTGCCGGGTGTCCAGCTGACGGTCACGTCCCGATTGGCGCGGACATTGTGGAACCAATGGGGGTGATTCGGTGCACCGCCCTTGGTTGCGGCGACCACGGAGCTTCCGTCCTGAAGGGCAGAGACGAACGGGTTCATGAGCAGCTTCCCTGTCTTGGCGCCCGTGCCGTGGAGGATCACTAGGGGCTTGCCCTTGAAGAACCCGCCCACAGCCTGGTCGACTGCGCCGCCGTTGGCACGAGACTCCTCTATCACCGGCGCATTGATGTCATTCATTCGTTTGCCTTTCGTCGGGACCGGAGCCGTAGGGTCGCGTGAGGATCTCCCACCCGACGTCGGTGTGCGGATCGCTGAAGTAGACACCTCGTCCTCCATCGTGATGGTTGATCCGACCCGGTTGTGTCCGGCGAGGGTCGGCCCAGTATGGGAGCTCCCGTTCCTTGATCCGGTTCAAGGCCTGGTCGAACTGACGCTCGGTCACCAGGAACGCGAGGTGCATGCGGCTCGGGGTTCCGTTGGTGTCGGCGAAGTCGAGGGTGACGCCGTTTCCGGTCTCGACTTGGGTGAAGTGCCCGAACTCGCTCGGCGGTCCCATCCCTGCGATGTCCGCGAAGGATTCGGCGGCGGCCTGGCGGTCTTTCGCCCACACGATCAGGTGGTTCAGCTGTGGCTTCATGTTCTGACTCCTATTGCGCGCCGTTTCCCTGGCCGGCCTAAGCCAGAGCGGCCGTACCGGCCCAACACGAGCCGAGCCTGGTGACCCGGGGATACGCGTTGGCTAATAGCTGAGGGTGCCCTTGATGGTTGCGCTGAAGGCCCAGGGAACCGTGAGATCGAAGCAAGCGAACGAACCGGCTGGTGTGCACCCCGGGATGAACACCTGTTCAACCGCGTAGCTCAAGGTGGCGTCGCCACTGGCCCCTGCAAACTTCCCTGTGCCCCCGTCAACGGTGATCGGGAACGATGTCGTGCCCGTATCGTCTGTGTAGGTGACGTGGAGTTCGTCTCCGTCGTCGGCAACGATGGTCATGATTCCGTTTTTGTGGCCGCCAACCACGGGGCAGTGAGTCACCGTGCTCTGGACTTGACCCATGTGGGAGGCTTTGCCGGTCGACACTGCCCGAGTCATGATGCCCCCGTTGTAGGGCACACACGAAACGTCGAAGCCGAACTCGGCCTCACCGACGAACGAGCCTTTGAATGGCCGGTCCGTGCCACCCCGGCCTGCGAAGGCCGGACTGACAGTCAGCGCCAGAAGTGCCGTCACCGCAGCGACGGTCGACCAACGTCTCAGCACGCGGACCTCCAAAGGGTTGGACTGGGGAGCGATGCCACCCTAGGTGGCGGTCGGGTGGGCGTAAAGGGAAAGAAACCGGTCTCGCTCGGGTCCGGGGGTGGCACCATCGACAAGGGCTACCGACCCGCACGCTCGGAGCGACAACCCCCTGGTGGGTATGTATCCGATCCGAAACTGCCGGGTACCGTGCCGGGGCCGCTACCGGGCCGCCTCGGCCGCAGGCAAGGGACCATGCCAGCCGGGACCAGCATGAGTTTCCGCCGTGCGGAAACTCGAACGCCACGGCCGCAGGCCGAGGCGCGGTGTCGGAGAAAGGACTTGAACCTTCACGAGCTTGCGCTCACTAGGCCCTCAACCTAGCGCGTCTACCAATTCCGCCACTCCGACGTGACAGCGGCGGGAGTATACCCACCACCCCTGGACGAGAACCTCAGCCGAGGAGGATCGTGAGGATGATCGTCGTCACCGCGAAGATGCTCGAGGTGATGACCGTCAGCCGATCGAGGTTGCGCTCCACGACCGTTGAGCCCTGGAACTGCTGCGGCCCCATCCCGCCCCCGAACATGTCCGACAGCCCCCCGCCTCGACCGGCGTGCAGGAGGATGAGCGCGATGAGTCCCAGGGAGACGATGATGTGGATGCCGATGAGGATGTTCTGAACGATCTGCATGAGCCTTGGGTCCTCGGAGGTACGGGAAGTGTAGAGGGAGGGGACGACTACGGCGAGACGATCAGCCCGCCTGACGGGCCACGGCATCGGCAGCGGCGGCGATGTCGGCGGCGTCCCCGAGGTAGTAGGCGTCCTCCACCTCGAACGCTGACGACAGGTGGTAGACACGGGGTACGCCGGTCGGGATGTTGAGCGATGGGATCTCCTCGTCCGAGATCCCTTCGAGGTGCTTGGCGAGGGCCCGCAGGCTGTTGCCGTGGGCCACCACGAGCAGCTTCCGTCCCGCCCGCAGGTCGGGGACCATCCGGTCGTGCCAGAACGGCATCATCCGCTCGACCACGTCCTTGAGGCACTCCGTCGCCGGCAGGAGGTCGGGGGCGAGGGAGGCATAGCGAGGGTCGTGGGCCGGGTGCCGCTCGTCCATCGGATCGAGCGCCGGTGGTGGCGTGTCGTAGGAACGGCGCCACTCGAACACCCGGTCGGCTCCGTGGCGGTCGGCGGTCTCCTTCTTGTCGAGTCCTTGGAGGGCGCCGTAGTGCCGCTCGTTGAGGCGCCAGTGACGCACCACCTCGATCCACTCGAGGTCCATCTCCTCGAGGGCCAGGTTGGCCGTCTGGATCGCCCGCTTGAGGAGTGACGTATGGAGCAGGTCGAACGTGAGCCCGGCCGCGGCCATGACCCGCCCGGCTTCCCTGCCCTCGGCCACTCCCAGGTCGGTGAGGCCCACGTCGGTCCAACCGGTGAACCGATTCTCGAGGTTCCAGGTGCTCTGGCCGTGGCGCACCACGACGAGGGTGTACGTCATTGCTCTCCAGGGGCTCCGGTCAACCCAGCCTATCGGGCAGGAGAGGGACGAGCGTCAAGCGTCAACGGGGCCCCTCGTACCTCTCTCCTCGTACCTCTCTCCTCGTACCTCTCACCTCGTACCTCGTACCTCCCTACACCCAGTACCGCACGACGGAAGCGAACGTGTCCGGGTCGAGTGAGGCTCCCCCGACGAGGGCGCCGTTCACATCGCGCTTGGCCATGATCCCGGCCACGTTGCCGGGGTTGACGCTGCCCCCGTAGAGGATGCGGAGTTGCGCGGCGCCCGCCCCCCACATCGACGTGCACGATTGGCGAATGACGGTCGCCATCCCACCGGCGTCGTCGGGGCCGGCGCTCCGACCGGTCCCGATCGCCCAGACCGGCTCGTACGCCACCACGAGGTGAGGGATGTCGTCCGACGACAGCCCCCGCAGGCTCGCCCGCACCTGGCCGACGACGACGTCCTCTGCCCGACCGGATTCGCGCTCGTCCAGTGTTTCACCGACGCACACGACCGCCGTCATGCCGGATGCCAGCACCGCCTTGGCCTTCTTGTTCACGACCTCGTCGTCCTCGGCGAACTGGGCCCTGCGCTCCGAGTGCCCGACGATGACCGACGACACATTCAACTTGGCGAGCATGGCGGCCGAGACTTCGCCGGTGAACGCACCGGCCGGCGACCAGTGCACGTTCTGGGCTGCCAGCCCGATCCGCATGCGGTCGGCTTCGATGATCGTTTGGATCGACCGCAGCGACGTGAAGGGCGGTGCCACCACCACCTCCACCCGATCGAAGTCGTCGCTGTCGAGCCGGTAGTGGAGCTTCTGGACCATCTGGATCGCCTCGAGGTGGGTGGCGTTCATCTTCCAGTTGCCCATCATGAGGGGCTTCATTCGTCGTCCTCCATGAGCGCGGCGATCCCCGGTAGCACCCGGCCCTCCAACATCTCCAGGCCGGCTCCGCCACCCGTCGACACGTGCGATGGGAGCTCTTCGAGGCCCAGCAGGCGAATCGCGGCCACCGAGTCCCCACCCCCGACCACGGTGAACCCGTGGGCCTGGGCGACGGCCCGGCCCACAACCTCGGTTCCCTGCCGGAATCGCTCCCATTCGAAGACGCCCATCGGGCCGTTCCAGAACACCGAGCCACTGCCGGCGACGGCTTCGGCGAACCGGGTGGCGGTCCGGGGGCCGATGTCGAGGCCCATCCAACCCTTCGGCACCTCGCCGAAGGCCAGGGTCCGGGTCTCGGCGTCGGCCGCGAACCGGTCGGCGACGACGAGGTCGACCGGGAGTTCGATCTTCGAGCCGTCGGGGGACGCCAGGAGGGCACCCACGATCGGGATCAGGTCGGGTTCGACCAGGGACTCCCCCACTTCCCGTCCCTGGGCGGCGAGCAGCGTGAAGCACATGCCGCCACCGATGAGCATTTGGTCCACCTTGGGCAGGAGCGACTCGAGGACGGCAAGCTTGTCCGACACCTTGGCGCCCCCGAGGACCACGGTGAACGGCCGTGGCGGGTCCACGAGGAGCGCGTTCAACGCCTCGACCTCCGCCAACAGAAGCGGTCCGGCGGCGCTCGGGAGCACCCGGGCGATCCCGGTGGTGGTGGCATGCGCTCGGTGGGCGGTTCCAAAGGCATCGAGCACGAACACGTCGGCGAGGCGGGCCAGGGCTCGCACGAGGGCGGGGTCGTTGGCGGTCTCGCCCGGCTCGAAGCGGGTGTTCTCGAGCATGAGGACGTCGCCGGCGGCGGCCCGACCCACCGCGGCCTCGACCTCGGGGCCGACGACGCCGTCCAGCTTCGTCACCGGGAACCCGCCCAAGTCCGCGAGGCGGGCAGCCACCGGGTCGAGACGAAGGGCGAGATCCACGCCCTTGGGGCGGCCGAGGTGGCTACAGACGATGACGATGGCTTCCCCACGCAGACGGCGAATGGTTGGAAGTGCGGCCCTGACGCGGAAGTCGTCGACGACGACGCCATCGCGGACCGGCACGTTGAGGTCGGCCCGGAGCAGCACACGTTGTCCGGCCAAATCGAGCTCATCGATCGTGGGAAGACGCATGTCCGTCACGACGTGGCGAGCGCGGAGAGGGCGTTGCCGAGTCGGATCGGATCATGCTGGGGCCACGCCGCCGCCCGGTCGGCGAGATCGGCTCCCACCGCCACCCATCCCCACTCCATGGCGTCGATCACGTCCAGCTCCACTCGTTCCACGATCCCCGGCACCTCGAGGGGACCTTCGTGGTGGAGAATGGTACCGCCCCGCCTGAGCCCGCCCACCTCTCGCAGCGCCGCCACATGGTCGACTCCCGCCATGCCGAGCGTCTCCCGGTGCTGGGTGACGAGGTTCATGACCCAGGTGATTCCCGCCCGCGACTCGTCGATGGCCTCGGCCACACCCGGCGCCCGCAGCGCGGCGATGAGCGACGTGTAGAGGCTGCCCGGTGCCAGGACGATTTCGTCGGCTGCGCGGATCGCCGCCACGACGTCGGGATGCGGCTCGCCCCTGTCGGGAACCAGGTCCAACCGTTCGATCGATCCGTCCGCCATGGCGATGGCGGCCTGTCCTCGGACCCGCGCACCGTCGACGATGGCTTCCAGGCGGAGCCGGTGCCGGGCCACCGGCAGGACCCGCCCCACGGCGTCCAGCATCTCGCCCGCCACGTCCAGGGCCCGCGTGAAGTCCCCCGTGATGTCGGTGAGCGCAGCCAGCAGGAGGTTGCCGAGGGAGTGACCGGCCACGTCGGCACCCTCGAAGCGGTACCCGAACAGCTCCCTGGCGACCGTCGCATCGGCCGCGAGCGCCAGAAGCGCCCTCCGCACGTCCCCGGGGGGTGGCATGTCGAGGTCATCGATGAGACGACCACTGGATCCACCGTCATCGGCGATGCTCACGACCGCCGTGATCTCCCCGGCATACGTGCGCACGGCCTGGAGCAACTGGGAGAGCCCGTGTCCGCCCCCGACGGCGACCACCCGGGGGCCGTCCTCCGCCAGGGAGAGCAGGGCCGTCTCCACTTCGGGCAGTGTCACCGTCCGAGATCCCGGTGTTGGACGGAAACGGCGGCCCCGCCGTCGCCCAGGCGGCGTCCGACCTCCTCGGCGATCGCCACCGACCGATGGCGTCCCCCGGTGCAGCCGATGCCCAAGGACAGGTAGGTCTTTCCCTCGGCCTCGTATCGGGGCAGGAGGAAGCCGAGCAGATCCTCGACCCGATCGAGAAAGGCGATCGTGTCCGGGTTGGAGAGGACGAACTCGCGCACGGGTGCATCGAGGCCGCTGAGGGGGCGGAGGGCCGGGTCCCAGTGGGGGTTGGGCAGGAACCGAACGTCAAAGAGCATGTCGACATCGTGCGGATGCCCGTGCTTGAAACCGAACGACCGGATCGAGACCCGAAGTCGCCTCGGCTCGGCGGCGCGGCTGAACTCGGCCTCCATGCGCTTGCGGAGGTCATGCACCGTGTACTCGGTGGTGTCGATGACGACGTCGGCCGCCTCTCGCACCTCCGTGAGGGCACGCCGCTCCGCCTCGATCGCCTCGGACACCGTGCCGCCCCCGAGGGGATGGGGGCGGCGCACCTCGTCGTACCGGGTGGCGAGGACGCCGTCGTCGGCGTCCAGGAACACCACCATCGGTGTCAGGCCATGGCCGCGGAGCGTGTGAAGCGTGGCCCGCAGCACCCCGCTGTCGATCCCGGTCCGGACGTCGACCGTCACCGCCAACCGGGTGTCGCCTTCCTCCACGTCGTGGAGATGGGCGACGTCGTCGATGAGGGACAGCGGCAGGTTGTCGATGACGACGTAGCCGATGTCCTCGAGCACCTTCCCGGCCGTCGATCGGCCCGCCCCCGACATGCCCGTCACCAGGAGCACCTTGGGGCCGGGAATCGACTGGCGAGGCATGGTCCTACTCGGAATCGGGATGGAGCGAATCGTACAGCGTCTCGGCCACCCCGCTCGGAACGACCACGGCCAGGTCGGCCACGGTGGCCGCTTTGATTCGCTTCACGGACCCGAAGGCCCGCATGAGCGCCTTCTTGCGGGCGGGACCGATGCCGGGCACCTCGTCGAGCACCGAGTCCACCATGCGCTTGCCCCTGAGCTTGCGGTGGTACGCGACCGCGAACCGGTGTGCCTCGTCCCGGGCCCGCTGGAGCACGTGCAGGGCCGGTGCGTCCCGGGGGATGCGCAGCGTTTCGGGTTCCCCCGGCCGGTACACCTCCTCCATCTTCTTGGCGAGCCCGACGACGGGAATGTCGAGCCCGAACTCGCCAAGCACCTTGACCGCCCTTCCCAGCTGGCCCGCTCCCCCATCGATGACGACGAGCGACGGCGGGTAGGCGAACCGTCTCGACTCGTCCGGCGCCTTGGCGAGGTCGGCGACGTAGTTGGCGAACCGGCGCCGGAGCACCTCCTCCATCGCCGCGAAGTCGTCCTGGCCGACCAGGGTACGTATCTTGAATCGTCGATAGTCGGAGCGCTTGGGGAGGCCGTCCTCGAGAACCACCATCGACCCCACCGTGTGCCGGCCCTGGATGGTCGAGATGTCGTAGCACTCGATCCGCAGCGGCGGGTCGGGCAGGTCCAGTTCTGCCTGGAGGGAGCGCAGCGCCTGGGCCCTTTGGTTGGGGTCCGATGTGTGGCGGAGCTTGTGGCGGGTGAACGACTCGGCCGCGTTGGTGGCGGTCGTCTCCAGGAGGCGCCGCTTGGATCCGCGCTGGGGAACACGGAGCGACACCCGGCCCCCCCTCACACCCTCCAGCCACTCGGTCAACACGTCGAGGTCCGGCGGTGCGTCGCCGACGAGGACCTCGGGGGGTGGCTTCTCGTCCGAGTAGCGACCCACGATCACCCGAGCCACGAGTTGCCCCGGGGTGAGGTCCTCCACCTTGTCGACGACGGTCCCGTAGCGGCCGGTGACCCGTCCCTTGCGCACGATGAGCACCTCCACCGCGGCTTCAAGCTCCCCGTCGTGCACGGCGATGAGGTCGAAGTCCTCCCGGCGCGACGACACCATCTCCTGGCGGGCGAGCGCCCGTTCCACGTCGTTGATCCGGTCCCGGGCGCGGGCCGCTCGTTCGAACTCGAGGCGATCCGAGGCGGCCATCATCTCGGCCGTGAGGTGCTCGAGAGCGCTCGATCCGTCTCCCTCGAGGAAGGCCGCCAGGCCATCCACAAAGGCACCATAGGCGGCCGGTTCGACCGTGCCGATACACGGCGCGGAGCACTTCTCGATGTCGGCCAGGAGGCAGGCCCGGCCCCGTTGTACGTGCTCCCGGAACTTGCCGTTCGAACACGTGCGGACGGGGAACGTCTTGAGGAGCAGGTCCAGCGTGTTGCGGATGGCGTAGGCGTGGGCGTAGGGGCCGAAGTACTCGTCACCCTTCTTCCGGCGACCGCGCACGACCTTGGCGGCCGGCCACTCCTCGCTCCGGGTGAGGGCCAGGAACGGGAACGACTTGTCATCCCGGAGGCGCACGTTGAAGCGAGGTTGATGACGCTGGATGAGCGTGTACTCGAGCAGGAGGGCGTCCACCTCCCGGTCGGTGACGATCCACTCCACCGATGCGGCCTGCGCGACCATCTCCCGGGTGCGGGACGAGGCCCGCTTCGTGAAGTAGCTACCCACTCGCGTCCGCAGCGACTTGGCCTTGCCGACGTAGATGATCCGGCCGTGGGCGTCTCGGAACTGGTACGAGCCTGGACGGTCGGGTATCTCCGAGGAGCGGGGCTTGTTCACACCGATCCCCGCCTCCAGGCGACGCCCAACAGCCGCGGGATGTGCTCGTGGCCGGCGTATCCCGGGTCGCGCTCGATCATCCCGGCCGAGACACCGTGCTCGGTGAGGCGCTGAAGGCACCAGCCGGCGCCGGCCGCCGTTTCGAGGAGCTCACCGAGTGGCCGATGGTGGAACCGGACCGACGTGGGTCCGGCCGGCTCCAGGATGGAACCACCCCCGAAGTACCCCCCCGGGCGCAGGAACACCTCGCCGTCGGTGGGGTCGGTCACGGGAGCGGCCCCGGGGGCGGTGAGCAGCGGGTGGTTGACGACGAGCACGCAGCGGCCGCCATCGCGGGTCACGCGGGCCAGCTCCTCGAAGACACCTTCCAGGCTGGGGAGGTGTTCGAGGACCAGGGAGACCACGACTGCGTCGACCGACCGGTCGCGCACCGCCGCCAGCGAGGGAAGGCGACCCACGAACGACCCGCCGGCCATCGCCGCCAGCCGCGGGGACAGGTCCATGCCCACTGCCTCAGCCCCCCGGCCTCGGAGAAGCCGAAGCACGCGTCCCTCACCGGCGCCCACCTCCAGCACCCGGAGGCTGGTGACGGGGCCGAGGAGGTCGATGAGCACCGGCTCGACCTCCTCGGCGTAGGCCGGATCGGCTGCCTCGCCGATCCACCACTCGGCGAGCCGGTCCCACTCGCTCACGGGAGGACCCGCGCCAGGAACGTGCCGGTGTAGGAGTCGGGGTGGGCGGCCAGGGACTCGGGCGTACCTTCGGCGATGACCTTGCCTCCGGCGTCCCCGCCTTCGGGACCCAAGTCGATGATCCAGTCCGCAGACTTGATCACGTCGAGGTTGTGTTCGATGACCACGACGGTGTTCCCGGCGTCGGCGAGGCGGTGGAGCACCCCCAGGAGTTTGCGGACGTCCTCGAAGTGCAGCCCGGTGGTCGGCTCGTCGAGGATGTAGAAGGTCCGGCCGGTGGACCGCCGCCCCAGCTGCTCGGCCAGCTTGACCCGCTGTGCCTCCCCACCCGAGAGCGTGGGGGCCGGTTGGCCGAGACGCACGTAGCCGAGCCCGACGTCGAAGAGGGTCTGCACGGTGCGGGCGATCGTGGGTTGGTTCTCAAAGAAGCCCAAGGCCTCCTCCACGGACATGTCGAGCACGTCCGCGATCGACCGCCCCTTCCACAGGATCTCGAGTGTCTCACGGTTGTACCGACGCCCGCCACAGTCCTCGCACGGAACGTAGACATCGGGCAGGAAGTGCATCTCGATCTTGATCGTCCCATCCCCTTTGCAGGCCGCACACCGGCCGCCCGCCACGTTGAACGAGAAGCGTCCGGGCTTGTATCCGCGGATCTTCGACTCGCCAGTGGCCGCGAACAGCGTGCGGATCTTGTCGAAGACACTCGTGTACGTGGCGGGGTTGGACCGGGGGGTCCGCCCGATCGGAGACTGATCGATGTTGATGACCTTGTCGATCAACTCGACCCCCTCGATCCGCTTGTGGCGGCCGGGGACCACCCGGCTGCGGGCCACCTTGGCATGGAGACCCTTGGAGAGGATCTCCTCGACGAGTGACGACTTTCCCGACCCGGAGACGCCGGTCACGGCGATGAACCTTCCCAGCGGGAACGCCACGGTGAGGTTGGCGAGGTTGTTCTCGGTGGCGCCCACGATCGTGATCACCTCGCCGCTGCCGTTGCGTCGCTCCGACGGGACCGAGATCGCCCGTCGCCCGGAGAGGTAGTCCCCGGTGAGCGATCCCTTGGCAGCCATGATGGCGTCGGGTGGGCCGGCCACCACGATCTCGCCACCGTGCTCCCCGGCCCCCGGTCCAATGTCGACGACGTGGTCGGCGACCCGGATGGTCTCCTCGTCGTGCTCGACAACGATGAGTGTGTTGCCGAGATCCCGAAGCCGCAGGAGCGTCTCGATAAGACGGCGGTTGTCTCGCTGGTGGAGGCCGATCGACGGTTCGTCGAGGATGTAGAGGACGCCCACGAGTCCCGACCCGATCTGGGTGGCGAGCCGGATCCTCTGGGCTTCTCCTCCCGACAGGCTGGCCGCTCCCCGGGCCAGGGTGAGGTAGCTGAGTCCCACGTCGAGCAGGAAGCGAAGGCGTTCCACGACCTCCTTGAGCACCTGCTCGGCGATCGTCCGTTCGCGGGGGTCGAGGTCGAGTTCGAGGAGCGTCTCGTGGGCCCGGTCGAGCGGGAGCGACTCGAGCTCGTGCAGCGAATGCCCGCCCACGGTGACGGCCCGCGACACCGGGTTGAGTCGGGCGCCACCGCAGGCGTCACACGGCACTTCCCGCATGAACTCCTGGTAGTACTCCCGGGCCCCTTCCGACTCGCTGTCCTCGTGGCGTCGCCGCACGAAGGGGACGACCCCCTCGTACCCGGTCTGGTACGTGCGGCGCCGACCGAAGCGGTTCGTGTACGTGACCTTCACCTGACGATCCCCCGCGCCGTACAGGAGAAGGTGCCGGGTCTCCTCGCTCAGCTCGGCGAACGGGGCATCGATGTCGAACCCGATGTCCTCGGAGAGGCCCGCCAGGAGACGCTGGAAGTACTTGCCCCGATGCCCGCTCCACGGGGCGATCGCTCCCTCGGCCACCGAGCGGTCGTGGTCGGGCACGAGGAGGTCCGGATCGACCTGGAAGCGAGTTCCAATCCCGGAGCACTCCGGACACGCCCCGTACGGGCTGTTGAACGAGAAACTGCGAGGTTGGAGTTCCTCGAACGAGGCATGGCCGTTGGGGCAGGCGAAGGCCTGCGAGAAGCGCAGTTCCTGGCCCCCCTCCACCGCCACGATTACAACACCGTCGGCGAGACGGAGGGCCGTGTCGAGCGACTCGGCCAGGCGCTGTTCCATGCCGGGCCGGCGGACGAGGCGGTCGACGACAACCTCGATCGTGTGTGTGAAGTACCGGTCGAGCCTGATCTCCTCGGAGAGATCCATGACGTCCCCGTCGATCCGCGCCCGAGAGAAGCCCTCCGTGTTCAACTCGGCCAGGAACTGCTCGTACTCGCCCTTGCGGCCCTCCACCACGGGGGCCAGGAGCTGGAAGCGGGCATCCTCGGGGAGATGCGCGATCTGGTCGGCGATCTGCTGGGGGGTCTGACGGGCCACCACCGACCCGCACGTCGGGCAGTGTGGGGTGCCGATACGGGCAAACAGCAGCCTCAGGTAGTCGTGGATCTCGGTGACCGTTCCCACGGTCGATCGGGGGTTGCGCGACGCCGTCTTCTGGTCGATCGAGATGGCGGGTGAAAGCCCGTCGATGTGGTCGACGTTGGGCTTCTCCATTTGGCCCAAGAACTGGCGGGCGTAGGCCGACAGCGACTCGACGTAGCGACGCTGGCCCTCCGCGTAGATGGTGTCGAAGGCGAGGCTCGACTTCCCCGACCCCGAAAGGCCGGTGAAGACGATGAGGCGGTCCCGCGGGAGGACGAGGTCAATGTCCTTGAGGTTGTGTTCACGGGCGCCACGAATGACGATCTCGTCGGCTGCCATGGGGACGGCGAGTGTAGGAGGAGCGAGGTCGGTAGCCGGGAACGACACCTCGAAAGCGTAGTCGAACAGGTGTTCGTGTCCTGGATGCTTCAGCCTCGTCCATCGCTGATCTCCCACCGGGACATCCCGTCCCGGCCGAATCGTGATGGCTGCCCCTCGACAGGCACCGGCGTTTCGTGGATCTTGGGTCGTGCCGGCCGTCCGCGCCGCTGGAGGTGACCAGAATGTCCGCACCACCCACTTCGCCCACGAGGCGGGATGTTCGAGTCGGTGTCTACCGGGGGGTGGCGGGGCTCGTCGCGCTGTTCCTCCTGGCGGTGAGTTCGCTCTGGTTGCTGTGGCCATTCGGGATCTACGTGATCAAGGACCTCGCCGAACCCGAGAATGCACGGTGGCTGGGCGGGAGTTGGGGAGCACTCGGGACCTTCATGCTGGCACTCCCCCTCGTCGCGACGCTCCGCCGTCCGCGGGAAGCCGCCGGAATCCTCCAGTTCCACCTCGCCGGATACGCCGTCATCACGGTCGGATCCATGTTCGTCCTGGCGGAGCCGCTGACCATCGACCAGGTGATCCCCTTCGTCCTTCTCATCGCGAGCTACCCGGCACCGAGGGCCCTGCTGAAGGTCCCGAGATCGGTCGACCGGCGCCTGCTCGGTGTCACCGTCGTCGCCGCCCTGGCCGCCGTCCCGATCGTCACCACCGGCAGCGCCGACAACGCCGCGCACCTCGGTAGCGAAGCCCAGGCAATCGGAGCGTTCCACCACGCGGGCTGGATCGCGACACTTGCCATCCTGGCCCTGCTGTTCGCAGCGCTTCGAGTCGACGGTGCCGCCGTTCCCGTGCGCCTGGCCGGCATCGCCGTGGCCTACCTCGGGATGGCCTCGATGATCGTCCCCGACCAGGCCGGGAGCTGGGGGTTCTACCCCGGCCTGGCAGCCCTCGTCGGCGGCGGCCTCGTCGCCATGCTGCCGAGATTCATGGCCAACTCCGACGCAGCGTCGTCACGCCGACAATACCCTCGCGGGCACCGACCCCCGGTGTAGGTGTGCAGCAGTTCGTCAGGCGATCCGCTCAGCCCTTCTCCCCCACGTCCATGGGTGGGAGGAAACTCGTCCGGGCCGGCTGGTCGGCCGGGGTTCTCGCCATCATGGCCGTCGCCATCGGCCGGATCGAACGGCCGCTGAGCGGCCCGCGACACACCCTCATGGACCCGGAACTGGTCACCCAAGGCCTTGAGGAACTGGGGATCACGGCCGGCACGTACACGTTCGTCAGCATCGGGCGAATCGTCCTCCTTGCCGCGTTCCTTCTCGGAGTTGCCCTCACCATCACGTGGCGGGCTGCGGAGACAAGGGGGGGTGGCGTCTTCGCGCTGGTCCTCAGCGGCTTCGGGGCGGTGCTCCTGCTCGATGTGCTCGGTCCGTCGGCGGGACCGGGCAGATGGGGGATGGTCGTGGGGACATCGGTGTTCACCTCGGCGTTCTTCGCGTTCTACCTCTTTCCTGACGGTCGGTTCGTGCCGCGCTGGACCGTGTGGCTCATGCCGCTGTGGGGAGTGGCGATCATCGCATCGGGGTTCCCGGAAGCGACAGCAGTCACCGACCGCGTGCCGTCGCCGGTGACCGAGGTGTTCTTCGGGGCCCTGTTCTTGAGCTGTCCGGCGGCACTGGTCCTTCGGTATCGGAACCACTCGGACCCTGCCCAGCGCCAGCAGGTCAAGTGGGTCGCCTTCGGCCTCGGGATCATGGTCGTCGCCTACCTGGCCTTCTGGGTCGGGCCCGAGCTCGTCCCCGGCTCCCTCGACAGCCCCCGCGCGGTCGCCTTCCACGATCTCGTCGGAGGCACCCTCCTCGTCGCCGGCTTCGGAGCCCTCCCCGCCGGGTTGGCCATGGCGCTCCTTCGCCTCCGGCTGTGGGGGGTCGACCCGATCATGGGGCGAACACTCGTCTTCGGCGGCCTGACCGCGGCCGTGGTCATGATCTACATCGGCGTGGTGAGTTACCTCGGAGCCGTTCTCGGACTCGAGGAGGGGAGAGCCGTCTCGCTCGTGGCCACCGGCATCGTTGCCGTGGCGGTCCAACCGATGCGCTCGTCGCTCCAACGTGGCGTGAACCGGCTTCTCTACGGCCGCCGCAGCGAACCGTACGAGGCGATCACGCAGCTGGGGCGGAGTCTCGAAGTCAGCGGCTCCCCCGAGGACATGCTCGAGGTGGTCGTCGACACCGTCCGCAGCGTGCTTCGGCTCCCGTACGCCGCGATCCAGGTGGAGGACGGTGACCGCGTCGTTCGCCGGGCGGAGTCGGGACGGGTCATCGGGGACCTCGTCGTCTTTCCACTCGTGCACGGCTCGGAGCGGGTGGGGGCGATGACCCTGTCCCCCCGATCCCCCGATGGGCACTTCACCCAACCCGAGGTCCGCCTCCTCACCGATCTTGCCCGTCACGCGGGCGGGGTGGCGCGGGCGGTCGGCCTCACCGCTCAACTGCAACACGCCAGGGAGAGCCTCGTCCAGGCCCGGGAGGAGGAGCGCCGATGGCTGAGCCAGGAGCTTCATGACGGCCTGGGGCCACTCCTGGCCAGCCAAACGCTCACGATCGCCGCGGCGCACAGGGCCATCTCCAGCGACCCCGGGGTGGCCGGCCACTACCTGGAGGACGCCATCGGCCAGGCGCAGTGCGCCATCGAGGACGTCAGACGCATCGTCCTGGGCCTTCGACCGCCGATCCTCGACTCGCTCGGGATCGAGGGAGCGCTCGGTGCCCTTGCCTCCGACCTCGGCGCCGGCGGCCTTGCCATCGAGGTGTCGATCATGGCCCCGCCATCCACCCTCCCGGCGGCGACTGAAGTGGCGTGCTACCGGATCGCCCAGGAAGCACTCACCAACGTCGTCCGTCACTCTGGTGCGTCCTCGTGCCGACTCAGCCTCACCGTGAATGATCGGATCGTGCTCTCGGTCGAGGACGACGGCCGGGGCATACGGCCCGACACGCCGGACGGGGTCGGGCTCACCTCGATGCGCAATCGAGCGGAGGAGTTGGGAGGCACCCTGGACGTCACGTCGACGGCGGACCGTGGGACGATCGTTCGGGCGTCCCTTCCCCGCCTGGGGGCCCAATGAGCACAACCGTGTCCATTCTCCTGGTGGACGACCATCCGTTGTTCCGCCTCGGGCTGCGGAACCTCCTCGAGGGCCTCCCGGATCTCGCCGTCGTCGGGGAGGCTGCCGACGGCGCCGAGGCGGTGGGGTTGGTGGAGGAGCTCGAACCGACGCTCGTCATCATGGACATCGCCATGCGCGGCCTCAACGGCGTGGAGTCGACGCGCCAGATCCTCGAGCGGAGGCCCGGGACCCGGGTGCTCATCGTCACGATGTTCGACGACGACTCCGTGTTCGACGCCGTGAAGGCCGGCGCCCTCGGCTACATCCTCAAGGGCGCCGACCCCGACGAGATCATCAGGGCGATCCGGTCGGTGGCCAACGGCGAGGCGATCTTCAGTCCCAACACCGCCCGGCGTCTCTCGGCGTTCTTCTCCCGGTCCAAACCGGCCACACCCTTCCCGGAACTCACCGAACGCGAGCAGCAGGTGCTCCAGCGCATCGCCCGCGGGCTCACGAACGCCGCGATAGCCGACGAGCTGTACCTCTCCGACAAGACGGTGCGGAACCACGTGTCGAACATCTTCTCCAAGCTCCACGTCGCCAGCCGGGCCGAGGCCGTGGTTCGGGCCCGTGATGCCGGGGTCGGCTGAGGTCACTCGACGGTCTGGTGCCTGAGGTCGCGTCGAAGCTCGGTGATCTCGTCGCGGAGGCGGGCGGCGTACTCGAAGCGAAGCTCCTTGGCGGCTTCGTGCATCTCCTCCTCGAGGGTGAGGATGAGGCGTTCGAGGTCGTCTCCCTCCAGTTGCAGCGGTTCGCGCCTCACTTCGCGTCGACGGCGGCCGGGACCTGCCACATCGGATTGGACGAGCTCGAGGATGTCGGAGACCTGTTTGCGGATCGTCTGGGGGTCGATCCCGTGCTCGACGTTGTACGCCTCCTGCAGGGAGCGGCGTCGGTTGGTCTCGCCGATGGCGAAGCGCATGGAGTCGGTGACGTTGTCGGCGTACATGAGGACCTGCCCGTCGACATTGCGGGCGGCCCGTCCGATGGTCTGGATGAGTGACGTCGACGAGCGCAGGAAGCCTTCCTTGTCGGCATCGAGGATCGCCACGAGGCTGACCTCCGGCAGGTCGAGCCCCTCCCGGAGGAGGTTGATCCCGACAAGGCAGTCGAACTCCCCCAGCCGCAACTCACGCAGGATCTGGACCCGCTCGAGGGTGTCGACCTCGGAGTGGAGGTACCGGGCGCGGACACCCATCTCAAGGAGGTACTCGGTGAGGTCCTCGGCCATCTTCTTCGTGAGCGTGGTCACGAGCACCCTCTGGTCGGCCTCGGCCCGCTCGTTGATCTCGGCTAGGAGGTCGTCGATCTGCCCCTTGGTCGGCCGGATCACCACCTCAGGGTCGATGAGGCCGGTGGGGCGGATGATCTGCTCGACCATGTTCGTCGAGTGTTCACGTTCGAACGGGCCGGGCGTGGCGGACAGGAACACGACCTGCCCCGCCTTGTCGAGCCACTCATCGAACCGCAGGGGGCGGTTGTCCATGGCCGAGGGCAGCCGGAACCCGTGCTCGACGAGGGTCTCCTTGCGGGTTCGGTCACCGTGGTACTGGCCGCCGAGCTGGGGGATGGTCACGTGGGACTCGTCGATGATGGTGAGGTAGTTGCGGGGGAAGTAGTCGAGGAGGGTGTACGGGGCTTCCCCGGCCTCGCGGCCATCGAGGTAGCGGGAGTAGTTCTCGATCCCGTTGCAGTAGCCCAGTTCCCGCATCATCTCGAGGTCGTAG
Source organism: Acidimicrobiia bacterium (assembly GCA_041635475.1). GTDB lineage: Bacteria > Actinomycetota > Acidimicrobiia > Spongiisociales > JAENVV01. The sequence goes on from JBFKVA010000001.1 coordinate 101,744, forward strand.
TGGGTCCGCATGCGCAGTCGCTGGGCCTCGAGCAGCTTCTGGCTGCCTTCGAGTTCCGTGAGCTGGTCACCGAGTTCGGCCTCGATGCCATCGATCGCCACCCGGAGCCGTTCCTGGCTCGTGACGTAGTGGCTCGCCGGGTAGATGAACACCTCGTTGAGTTCGTCGAGTACTTCTCCGGTGAGCGGGTTCATGCGCAGGATGCGCTCGACCTCGTCGCCCCAGTACTCGATGCGAAGGATCGTCTCGTCGTAGGCCGGGAAGACCTCGAGCGTGTCCCCTTTGGCCCGGAACGAACCACGGATGAGGTTCATGTCGTTGCGGTCGTATTGGATGTCGACGAGGCGCCGTTTGGCGTCGCCCATCGGGAACTCGACGCCACGGACGAGCCGGAGGAGTTGGCCCTCGTACTGCTCGGGGGACCCGAGCCCGTAGATGGCCGAGACCGAGGCGACGATGATCACGTCGTCCCTGGTGAGAAGCGCAGACGTCGCGGCGTGGCGGAGACGGTCGATCTCGTCGTTGACGCTGGAGTCCTTCTCGATGTACGTGTCACTCGACGGGATGTACGCCTCCGGTTGGTAGTAGTCGTAGTAGGAGACGAAGTACTCGACGCGGTTCTCAGGGAAGAACTGCCGGAACTCGTTGGCGAGTTGGGCGGCGAGGGCCTTGTTGGGGGCCAGGACGATCGCCGGTCGCTGCGTGCGTTCGATGAGCCAGGCCACCGTGGCGGACTTGCCCGACCCGGTGATGCCCATGAGCGTCTGGAAGCGCTCGCCTCCCAGGACACCATCGGCCAACGCCGTGATGGCCTCTGGCTGGTCGCCGGCTGGGTCGAAATCGGAGTGGACGGTGAAGGTCGGCACGGGGAGGCGACGCTACCAGTGTGGGGGGGTCAGCCGGGGGGTGACGCACCCTCGGGCGACTCGCCGAGGCGGCTCCACAGGTGATCGACGGCCGCCTCCAGGTCGGTGAGGTCGCCGTCGTTGGCAACGACCTCGTCGGCGAGGGCTCGCCACTCGGCACGCGACGGCTGAGCGGCCATGCGGGCCTCGATGTCGGCGGCCTCCATGCCTCGGCCGGCCAGGCGGGACCGGCGCGCCAAATCGTCCACGTCGACCACGACCCGGGGCCACGCCGGGTCGAGCCAGCGGGCGGGGATCGGGATCTCGACGACCACCACCGAGGCGTCGCTGTCGTCGATCCGGCGATGGATGAGGCGGCTGATCTCCGGGTGGGTCATGGCCTCCAACTCGCTGAGGGCGCCCGGTTCGGCGAACACGATGCGACCAAGCGCTCCCCGATCGATCCGGCCGTCGACGACGACGGACGGCCACCGCTCGGCCACGGGTCCGAACGCCGCCCCACCGGGCTCAAGGACGGCATGACCGAGGCGGTCCGCCTCGATGACGTCGGCGCCGCGGGCGGCGAGGAGGCGGGCGACGGTTGACTTGCCGGTGCCGATGCCGCCGGTGAGGACGACGACGGCTGGGATCAGCTCATCTCCTCGACGACTCCCCACAGAACGTCCTTCATGGACGCCACCCCGACGAGCTCGCCGTTCTCGGTGATGGGCAGATGCCGGTAGCCGACGGCCAGCATCCAGGCGGCCGCATCGTCGACGTCCACCTCGACGTCCACCGTGTCGGGATCCGGGGTCATCCAACGCTCGACCGGTTCGGCGTGCGTGTCCCCGACGTCGGCTGCGGCCCGCACGACGTCGCGCTCGGTGAAGATCCCGATCATCCGACCGTCCTTGTAGACGGCGAGCGAACCGATGGCGAGGTCGACCATCATCTGGGCCGCCGCCGTCACCGTGGTGGAGGGCGCGCAGCCCGCGGGCGTGCCTTGCACAAGTTCGCGTACCTGCATGTGGCCCTCCGTCGGTTGGCGTCGCCATCAGTTTACGCCGACCGGAGGGAGCCCTCGCCAAAAGCGGACGCGGAGAGGTCCCGGCCGGGGCCGGGACCTCTCAATCCTCGCGGGGGCGGCGGTCAGCGACGGCCGATACCGCGCTCCTTGAGTTCTTGGAGGATGGCCTCGAGTGAGGCATCACCGGCGAACGACGGCTCACTCTCCTTCTCCTTCTCGTCCTCGCGCTCGAACTCGCGGGTGCGGGGACGGCGGCGCCGGGGCCGATCCTCCGAGGGTGCGGCCGACTCCGGCCGAGGACGCGGTGACGGCCGGCTCGACGGCTCCACGACGCGCTCCTGGTAGCCGGGTGCGGCTTGCTTGATCGACAGCGACACCCGTCGGCGCTCACCGTCCATCTCGGTGATCTTGACCTTCACCACCTGTCCCAGCGAGAGCTCCAGCTCGGGTGACTCGACCCGATGCATGGCGATCTCCGAGACATGGACGAGTCCTTCGACGCCGTCACCCACGGTGACGAACGCCCCGAACGGGACCGTCTTGGTGACGGATCCGTCCACGATGTCGCCCACGCCGTTGGCCTCGGCAAACGCCTCCCACGGGTCCTTCTGGGTCTGCTTGATCGAAAGCGAGATGCGTTCCCGGTCGCGGTCGACCTCGAGCACCTTGACGGTGACCTTGTCGCCGACCTTCACGACCTCCGACGGGTGGTTGACGTGCTGGTACGACAGCTCGGAAACGTGGACGAGTCCATCCATGCCGCCGAGGTCGACGAACGCACCGAAGTTCACGACCGACGAGACCACGCCCTCGGCGATGTTGCCTTCGGCCAGGTCGTCGAGGAACGCCTGGCGCTGCTCGGCCTGCTCCTCCTCCAAGTAGGCGCGGCGGGAGAGGACGACGTTGTTCCGATTGCGGTCGATCTCGATGACCTTGGCCTCGATCGTCTCGCCGATGTACGGGTCGAGGTCACGGACCCGGCGCAGTTCGACGAGCGATGCCGGGAGGAACCCGCGCAGCCCGATGTCCACGATGAGCCCACCCTTGACAACCTCGATCACCGGGCCGCTCACGGTCTCGTGGGCAGCGGCGATCTGTTCGATGCGGCCCCAGGCGCGCTCGTACTGGGCCCGCTTCTTGGACAGGATGAGGCGACCTTCCTCGTCCTCCTTGTCGAGGACGAGCGCTTCGATCTCGTCCCCCTCGGAGACGACCGTGCGCGGATCGACGGCCTTGCGGATCGACAGTTCGTTGAGAGGAATGACCCCTTCGGACTTGAAGCCGATGTCGACGAGGACCTCGTCGCGGCCAATGGCGACGACAACCCCTTTGACGATGTCACCCTCCTCGAAGTTGAGCATCGTGAGCGAGAGCGCCTCCTCGAAGTCCACGTCGTCGGGCAGGGCGCTCAGGTCCTGGGCTTCGATGGCGGGGCGGAGGGTGGCGGGCACCACGATCGCGGGGTCCGCATCGGGCGGTGCCGCCGCCTCGGGAGCCGGCGCGGGGGCCGTCTCGGCTTCGGCGGCCGGGGCCTCGATCTCGGTCTCTGCCGTCTCGGCCGGCTCCGGGTCGCCGGTCTCGGTCACCTCGGTGACGGGGTCCGGGGTCGGGGTCTCGGCTGCTTCGGTGTCGGCGGACGCCTGGGCGGTGTCTGCCGTCTCGGGCGCTGGATCCTCCAGCGCGTGGTCGTGTTCTGACATAGGGTGTGGGTTACCTCCGGGGGGAACTCCTTGCGGCGCGCGCCGAGCGCTGCCGAAGGGCGAGTGGAGCATACCGGTGCCGGGCGAGAAACACCAACGGCGTGGGCCGCCGGGCCCCGGATCGCGCTCACCCGACCCGGTCGGGTCAGCCCTTGGCAGCCGCCAGGTCGGCGCCACTGGCCGTGTCGACGACGAGGGGCACGTCGAGCTGGGCGACAGCCGACATCGTCTCGGCGAGGAGCGCGGCGGTGGCGTCCACGTCGGCCTCCGGGCACTCGACGACGAGCTCGTCGTGGACCTGGAGCAGCATGACGGCTTCGGAGTCCCGCAGGCGTTGGTCGACCGCCACCATCGCCAGTTTGATGATGTCGGCCGCGGTTCCCTGGATGGGGGCGTTGAGGGCCATCCGCTCCCCCATCTGACGTACCCTCCAGTTGTCCGATCGCAACTCGGCGAGGTAGCGGCGCCGCCCGAACAGGGTCTCCGTGTAGCCGCGCTGCTTGGCCTCCTCCACGACCCCTCCCAGGAACGCCTTGACCGACCCGAACCGGCCGAAGTAGGCGTCGATGAGCTCCTGGGCCTCCCCCCGCGGGATCTCGAGCCGATCGGCGAGCCCAAAGGCCTCCATGCCGTAGAGGAGCCCGAAGTTGACCGCCTTGGCTCGGTTGCGCATCTCGGTGGTCACCTCGTCGAGGCGGACGCCGTTGACGGCGGCCGCGGTTGCCGCATGGATGTCGAGGTTCTCCCGGAAAGCCTGCGTGAGGCCGGGATCGCCGCTCATGTGGGCCAGGATCCTCAGCTCGATCTGTGAGTAGTCGGCGAGGACGAAGCGCCAGCCGGGGCGGGGTATGAAGGCCTGCCGCACCGTCCGCCCGGACTCGGACCGGATCGGGATGTTCTGCAGGTTCGGGTTGTCGGAGCTGAGCCGCCCGGTGGCCGAGCCCATCTGGTTGAAGGTCGTGTGGATTCGTCCGTCGGGACCGATGAGCGGCAGGTAGCCGTCCACGTACGTGGAGCGGAGCTTCTCCAGCTCCCGGTAGCGGAGGAGCCCGTCGACGATGGGATGGTCGAGCTTGGCCAGGACCGAGGCGTCGGTGGACGGCACCCCCTTGGACGTCTTCTTGACGACGGGGAGGCCGAGTTGGTCGAACAGGACCTCCCGCAACTGCTGGGTCGAGTTGACGTTGAAGGGCCCCCCGGCCGCGGCGTGGATGGCGACTTCGAGGCCGGCCAACTCTTCCCGGAGTTCGTCGCCGAGGGCTTCGAGGTAGGCCCGGTCGACCCCGATGCCCTCCTGTTCCATCCCGGCCAGGACCGGGATGAGCGGAAGCTCCGTCCGGTCGAGGATGTCACGGCCGCCCTGCTCGTCGATCTGTTCGGCGAAGGCGTCGGCCAAGCGGCGGATGGCGATCGCTTCCGCACCAGCCGTGTCCAGGTCGGGCCCTCCCGCGAAGTCCAGTGTGCCTTGTTCGGCGGCCCCCTCTCCCTCGGGAGCGAGTTCCACCCGCAGGTGCCGGCTGGCGAGGTCGCGGAGGTCGAAGCTCCGCGTGGCCGGGTTGAGGACGTAGGCCGCAAGCGCAGTGTCCATGCTGATGCCCTCAAGGGCGACCCCCAGCTCCAGCAGGGCCCGGACGACCGGCTTGAGATGGTGGCCGACGACCCGTACCGAGGGGTCCTCGAGGCGGCCGGCAAGGGCGTCGAGGAACTCGATGCCCACGAAGGTCGGCGTGTCGTCGTGCACGATGAAACCGGCCAGGTCGTCCAGGTCCCACACCGGGTGGAGGACGAACTCGGCCGCCCCCGCCGCCGCCAGGACAGCGCCGCCGGAGGTGGCGGTGGTGACCGTGGCCTCGATGGTCTCTTCGTGGTAGTCGATCTCGGGGTGGAGCCGTTTGAGGTCCTCCCAGATCGAGTGGAACTCGAGGGTGTCGACGAGCTCGGTCATGGCGTCTTCGTCCCAGTTCGTCCACGCCAGGCCGTCGGGGCTGGGGACCTCGAGGTCGGTGACGATGCGCATGAGGTGCCGGTTGCGGAAGGCGGCGTCCCGGTGCGTCGAGAGGTTCTCCCGCAGCTTCGGGGTGAGTTCGTCGAGGTGCTCGTAGATCCCATCGATGCTCCCGTGGTCGGCGAGGAGCCGCGACGCGGTCTTCTCCCCCACCCCGGGCACCCCGGGGAGGTTGTCGGAGGTGTCGCCCCGCAGGGCCGCGAACTCGAGGTACCGCTCGGGGGCCAGGCCGTACTTCTGCTCGATGTAGGCCGGGTCGGCCACGACTGACTCGGACACGCCGCGGATCGGGTAGAGCACCGTGACCCGATCGTCGACCAGTTGGAACGTGTCGCGGTCGCCGCTGACGATGAGGACGTCCCAACCCTCGCCTTCGGCCCGCCGGGCCAGGGACCCGATGAGGTCATCGGCCTCGAAGCCGCTTCGGCTCAGCTGGGTGACCCCCATGGCGTCGAGGAACTCCCGGATGAGCGGGAGTTGCGCCTTGAAGGTGTCCGGTGTGGGCTTGCGCTGCGCCTTGTAGTCGGGGTACTCGTCGCGCCGGAACGTGTTACGCGACTCATCCCAGGCCACCGCCATCCGGTCGATGTCCTGGTCGGCGAGGAGCTTCACGAGCATGCGGGCGAAGCCGAACGCGGCGTTCGTCACCTGGCCCGAGGCGGTCATGAGCGTGTCGGGAAGGGCGAAGAAGGCCCGATACGCCATCGAATGGCCGTCAACGAGGGCGAGGGTCGGCATCGGTGCGGAGCGTAGCTCCCCACCGGGCGGGAGCGATAGGTGCGCCTGACGCCGTCGTCAGTCGTCGAAGGAGGCGAGGAGACGTTCGAGCTCGGCCTCCCGTGCCCGGAGGCGGTCCCGCGTCCTGGCCAGCGCCTTCTCGAACCGTGGAAGGTCGCCCTTCACCTCGCCGTAGAAGGCGCGATCGTCGGCGTTCCCGGCGATGGCGTCCCGATGGGCGTCGTCGTGGATGTGGCGATGGTAGTCGACCTCGGCGGCCAGGCGACCTTCATCCGCGCGCAGGACGTCGATCTCGTCCCGGAGTCGAAATGCCTTGCGCTCGATGCGTCCCATTGGTGTGGTGGTCCGACTCCAGGTCGCCTACGATGCCGACCGCGTGCCCGGCCGGGATGGCGGAATGGTAGACGCGACGGACTCAAAATCCGTTGCCCGCAAGGGCGTGCGGGTTCGAGTCCCGCTCCCGGTACGAAGTGAGGTCGGCCTTGTGCCGGCCTCGATTCGTCTTGGCGTGGGACACACGAGCCCGTCGGCGAAGCCGCGGGTTCGCTACGACGAGCGCAGCGAGGAGTGCCGAGCACCGGCGCAGCCGGGCGCAGGCCGTCCCGCTCCCGGTACGAAACCCCGTTTTCCCCCGCGGTAGGTCCGCCCTGGACGGACAACGGGCGGGGGAAAACGGGTCGCGGTCAGGAGTACTCGCTCACCGGATAGATCTCGTCGGCTACGAGGCCGTGGGCTTCCCGATGAACCGTGTGTGCCGCGTCGGCGTCGGGAGCGTCGACCAGGCAGAAGATCCTTCCAGCCTCTTCATCCACCCAGTACCGCAGGTAGCTCACCGCGTACTTGTCCTGCGTGGCCAGATCGGCTTGATGGGCACCGGCCACATCACTCGCCGAGACTCCGCCTTCGATGTTGTGGACATCCATGAACAGGGGCATTGCGTGTTCCTCCATCTGTCTCTGGCCCCGGCGGATTCCGGGGCCTTCCGCGGATGAAAGCCGACGGCTGTTTGATGGGGCGTTTGATGAGTCCTATCGTTGGTGGCATCCCGTCGTCCAGCCTCACCATTCACCTCCTCGGACGTCCCGCCATCGTCCAAGGGGACGGGGAGCCGTATCGCATTCGCAGCCAGAAGAGCTGGGGGCTCCTCGCCTACCTCATCCTGGCCGAACGCCCGCCCAGTCGCCCACAGCTCGCGACGCTGCTGTTCTCCGAGGCGAATGATCCACTCCGAGCACTCCGCTGGAGCCTGGCTGAGATCCGCCGGGCACTCGGCGATTCGGCTCGGCTGGAGGGCGACCCGGTCGAACTCCATCTCGCCGAGGGCACGATCGTGGACATCGATGTGGTGACTCGCGGTGCGTGGACCGACGCGGTCCTCCTGCCCGGCCTGGGCCAGGATCTCCTGGAAGGCACGAACATCAGGAGCGCCGCAGCGTTCGAGTCCTGGCTCGTGTCGCAGCAGCACCACTTCGGCGCAGGCTCGGAGGCCATACTCCACGAGGCGTCTCTGGCTGCCTTGACGCGGGGCGCCGTCCAGGACGCCACCGACTACGCCGTGCGACTCGTCTCGATGAAGCCGTTCGACGAGAACCACCAGGCCCTGCTCATCAGGTCGTATGAGGCGGCTGGGGACCACGAGGCAGCCCTCAGACAACTCGCCATCTGCACCGAGCTGTTCGAGCGGGAGCTTGGCGTTTCTCCAGGCGTCGCCGTTCACGACGCCGCCCAGGCACCACCGACTCACGACCACACGCCGACAGACGCGACATCCATCGAGGCCCTCCTCGAGGCCGGATCGGCCGCGGTGGGGGCCGGTGCCATCGAGGCCGGGGTCCGATCGTTGCGCGCCGGTGTCGGCCTCTCCGACGCCGGCGGCGTCGGAGAGGCTGCGGGTGAGGTCGCGCCTCGCCCTGGCGGAGGCATTGATCCACTCACTGCGCGGCAGGGACGAGGAGGGAATCGCCGCGCTGCACCAAGCCGGTGAGATTGCGCTTGTCCACGGCGAGAACGACCTGGCCGCGGCAGTCAGGGCTGAGCTCGGCTATGTCGACTTCCTCAGGGCCCGGTACGACAGGGCCGAGCGCTGGCTGCTCGACGCACTCCGACTCGGTGGCCGGACGGCTCCCACCGCGGCGAAGGCCGCCATGTACCTCGGTTCGGTGGAGAGCGATCGAGGCAACTACCTCCGGGCCATGAACCACTTGACGGAGGCCCTGGCAGCGACGAAGACCACCGGTGACCGGCGAGGCGAGGCGTACGCGTCGTCCATGGTCGGCCGGATCCACCTCCTGCGAGGGGACCTGGATGGGGCCGCTCGTGAGCTCGAGACGTCGATCGAGCTCGCCGAGTCCGATCACTGGCTGGCCTTCCTGCCTTGGCCACAAGCTCTCCGGGGGGAGGTGGAACTCGTCCACAACGACCTCGATGGTGCATCCGAGCGCCTGGAACAGGCATTCGCCCGCGCCTGCCAACTCGGGGATCCGTGCTGGGAGGGAATCGCCGCTCGCGGGATCGCCCTTGCCACCGAGATGGCCGGGGAACCGGCGCGGGCGCTCGAACTCCTGGGCGACGCTCGTGCCCGGTGCAACCGCCTGTCGGACCCGTATGTGTGGCTCGACGGCTACATCCTGGACTCGCAGTGCACGCTCGGCCTCCGCCACGGGCATCCCGAAACCTCCCGCTGGATCGGACAGCTCCACGAACTGGCGTCGCGGACCGGGATGCGGGAACTCGTCGTTCGATCGCTGGTGCATCGGGCCGCCATGGGTGGCGTCGGAGACCTGGAGGCTGCCGCGTTGCTGAGGGCGGAGATCGACAACCCCGCCCTCGATCGGGTCGTCCCGACGTAGGCGGCGCGGGTCCGGTCCCCAACCTCTCGTTTTCCCACGCGATATGTCCGCCCTGGGCGGACAACGGGCGTGGGAAAACAGGAATGGGAGTGGGGGCACGCTCAGGTTTCGCGGGCGACCGACCGATGCCATATACGTATGTCAGGCATCACCGTCGTCTCGCCATCGTCCGAGTTCACCGAGCGGCTCACCCTGGTGCTCCTCGGCGAAGCCCATCTCACCATCACATCGTGGTGGGACGAGTTGGTGGCCGCCCAACCCGAGTACGCCACCGAGGTGATCCAGGAGACCGAACCCTCTCTCATCGTGCTCGGACCGGGACTCGACCGCGACACCGTGCTGGACCTGGCAGCCGAGCTGCACCACAGGATGCCCGAGGTGTCCGTGGTGGAGATCGCCGAGCCCGACCCATCCCTGTTCCCCCAGGCGATGAGCGTCGGCATCAAGGACATCATCGCCGAGGATGCCCCGTTCGACGTGCTCCGAGACCGGATCAACCGGGGGCTGGCGGTCTCCGAACGCCTCAGCGCCCGCCGCACGTCCATCAAGGACGTCGAGCGGGGGTCACTCGTGGTCGTGGTCGCCCCCAAGGGTGGCACCGGCAAGACCTCCACCATCACCAACCTGGCGATCGTCTTGAGCCAGCAGTACCCCGGTGAGGTGGTGCTCGTCGACCTGGACCTCCAGTTCGGGGGGGTCTGCGAGACCCTGCTCCTCGAACCGTCGTACACCATCTCCGACGCCGCCCAGGTCCGGGGTCCCCTCGACGCCACCACGGTGAAGGCGATGCTCACCCCCCGTGAAGGACTGTTCGTCCTGGCCGCCCCCGGCTCCCCCGAAGAGGCCGATGTGATCGACTCGGCCCTCGTGGAGACCGTCGTCTCATCGCTCACCGCGGCGTTCACGTGGGTGCTCGTCGACACCGCGGCCGGCATCAGCGAGGAAGCGATCTGGGTGATCGAGAACGCGTCCGACATGCTTCTCCTCGTGTCGGAGGACGTCCTCTCGCTCACCTCGATGCGCAAGACGATGGGGCTCCTCGATCAGCTGGGGTTCACCGCATCGGCCCGCACCCTCATCCTCAACCGGGCCAACAGCAAGGTGGGCCTCGACACCCAGTCGGTCGAACGGTCCCTCGGCGCCCGCGTCGACGTCGAACTGCCATCCACCCGCCTCGTGCCGATCAGCCTCAACCGGGGTGAGCCGTACGTGGAAGCCCGACCCGACTCGACCATCTCCCGCCGGATCGCCGACATCGCCGTCCGGCTCACCAACTCGCGGGAGCGACGCCGGTCCTCCCTCGTGGGGGGGACGTCGGCCGGACACTGAAGCCCCGGCCGGCCAGACGGAGCCTCTCTTGTCCCACGAATGGTGGGTGAACAAGGACCAAGAGTGATAGCCTGTGGACCCGGCCCATGCAGGGTGAGGCTGGCCCAACGCTCGGAGGGTGGTATGACCTTGCCTGAATGGCTCAACGGAAGCGACCGCCATACCGGGCTGTGGCTCGTCCTGGGCCTCTCGCTCCTGCTGATCCCGGCCGCGGCGTGGGCGGCGGGAGGGACCACGACCGGCGTCGTGATCCTCCTGGCGGTCCCGGTGGCGGTGGCCGGTGCCGCCCTCGGCACACGGGCGGGGGCCTGGACCGGGCTGGCCGCCGGCGCCCTGGCTGCGCTCGTTCCGTTCTCGGTGGACCTGGGAACGGCCCAGTCGCCAACCCGGGCGGTGCTACGCCTGGTGACGTTCGTCCTCGTGGGCTGGTTCGTCGGCTACGTGAGAGCCGGCCTCCTCGAACTGTCCCGCTCCCGATCCCGCTTCCTCTCCACGGTGAGCCATGAGCTGCGGACCCCCCTCACGTCGATCGTCGGGTACTCGGAGATCCTCCACGAGCGTCGCCATGAACTCGGCGACCCGGCGGTCGTGGAGATGGTCGAGCACCTGCACCGCGAGAGCTTCCAGATGAGCCACACCCTCGACCAGATGCTCGTGGCGGCCCGAATCGACACGGGTTCCCTGCCGGTCGACGCCCGGCCGGTCGACCTGCGGGCAACCCTTCAGGAGGTCCTTGAGCACCTTCCACCCATCGGCCTCCCGTTAGACGTCGACGTCGAGGGAACGGCCGTGGCCGTCGCCGATCGCCTCCGGGTGACACAGATCTTCCGCAACCTCCTGGTTCACGTGAGCGAGGTGACGGAGAGCGCGACAGCCGAGGTTGCCATCTCGTCCAACGGCGAGGCCGTCGTCGAACTCACCTACACCGGCGACTCCCTCCTCGCCGACCCCACCTTCCGCCTCTTCGCCCCGCTGTTCAGCCAGGGACCCCGGGTGGACATGGGGGTCGAGCGGTGGCTCCCGCTCGCGGTCTCCAAGCAGCTGGCCCGTCTCATGGGCGGGGACCTGGACCATTTCTCCCACGGTCCGACCTCGACGTTCCGGCTCCTCCTGCCCGCGTCCTGAGCGCGAAACACTTCCCGACGCGACGTTGACGAACATGTGTTCGATGTCGTATCGTCCCCGGATGGACGACCTCAGGGCAGAACTCGACCTCCTCGAGCGGCGGTACGGGTCCGTCGCGGACGTCGCGGACGTCACCCGGCTCCAGATCGCCCGCCAGCGTCATAACCACGAGTTGGACCGTGTCAACGCGGAGTTGGACGAGCTGTTGGTACGGCGGCGGGTGACCGTCGACTCGATCGAGCGCCTCATCGCGCTGGAGCGCGAGATCCTGCGACGGGCCATCGACGGGGAACGCCGGCGTCGACGGGAGGGCTGGTCCCCCACGCCGATCCTGGGGTTCCGGGCGTGGACCATCGAGCGCGGCCGCCTCCACGGAGCCGTCGAACCGTGGCTCGGTCTCACGATGGAAGCGACATGCCGGACGGTCACCGCCCAGGACGAGGTTCCCCACTCCGACGGTCGGTGCGGGGCCCCGGCGTGCGGTATCTACGCCCTCAAGCGGGCCATCGACATCCAGGACGTCACCGGCTGGCCCACCGAACACCTGGCCCTGGGGATGGTGGCGCTCACCGGCAAGGTCGTCGAGCACGCCCTCGGGTACCGCGCCCAGCGGGCCCAGGTCGTCGCCCTGGCCGTCCAGCACCCGGACGGCGTCGTGTTCGTCCCCCACCCGGTCGACCTGTGGCCGATCCTGGACGGGGCCGGTCCAACCCGGGACGTCTTCGGCGCCATCGACCCCTACCCAGCCATGTGCCAATGGTTGGAGGTACAGAAGGAGACGCACGAATGGACATCGGTGAACAGGACCGCGTGATCATCGTCGAGCCGCTGGCCGACCCCACCCCCGCACCCGTCACGACCCCGGCACCGGCCAAGGAACCGGTGCCCAGCGACCGGTGATCGATCAGCGACCGGCGGCGGCCATCGCCGCCGTGTAGCCGCCCACTTCGACGGCGGCGGCCGCGGCGTCGGGGGCCTCGAGGACGCGGCGCACGACGGCCGATCCCACGATGACACCGTCGGCGGTTCCCCGCAACGCCCCCACCTGCTCCGGGCGGCTGATCCCCACCCCCATGACGAGGGGGGCGTCGGTTCGAGCCCGGATCCGGTGGGCGAGCGCCACTCCCCGGTCGGTGGCGCCGGTTCGCTCCCCGGTCACCCCCAGGTCGTTGACCCCGTAGATGAAGGCCGGCCCACTGGCCGCGATCGCGTCGAGGCGGCGGTCATCGGTCGTCGGGGCTGCGAACAGAACCACCCCGAGGCCGTACCCCTCCAGGGCGGGCTTGAGCGGGAGGGCCTCCTCGAGGGGGATGTCGGCGATGATGACGCCATCGGCCCCGGCGCCGGCCACGGCCCGCCCGAAGGCGTCGACCCCCTTGGCCAGCACCACGTTCACGTACGTCATGACGACGACCGGCTTGCCGGTCTCCGCCACGACGCCGGCCACCACATCCAGGGCACGGTCGAACGTCGTCCCAGCCCGAAGGGCCCGCCGCCCACCCTCCTGGATGACGGTGCCGTCCATGAGCGGATCCGAGTAGGGGATCCCCACCTCGAATCCGTCGGCGGCCTCCATGGCGGCAAACAGGGCAACCGACTGCTCAGGCGTCGGGAGACCGGCGGTGAGGTAGGGCAAGAGCGCCAACCGCCCCTCGGCCCGGGTGGCGGCGAAGAGCGTGGCCAGGCGGTCGGCACTCATGGGTGCTCCAGGATCTGGGTGACGTCCTTGTCGCCTCGTCCGGAGAGGTTCACGAGCACGGTCTTGCCGGCAAGGTGCTCGGCGTGGTTGGCCACCCAGGCGATGGCGTGGGCCGACTCGAGCGCAGGGAGGATCCCTTCGGTCCGGGCCAGCAGCTTCACACCCCCGAGGGCGTCCTCGTCGGTGACCGACTCGTAGCGGGCCAACCCGGCATCGGCCAGGTAGGCGTGCTCGGGACCCACGCCGGGGTAGTCGAGCCCGGCCGAGATCGAGTACGCCTCGAGCACCTGGCCATCGGCGTCCTGGAGCATGTACGTGTTGCTGCCGTGGAGCACCCCGTGGCTCCCAGCGCCGATGGAGGCACCGTGGTGACCGGTGCCGATGCCGAGCCCGGCCGCCTCCACCCCCACGAGTTCGACCCCCGTGTCGAGGAACGGGTGGAACATGCCGATGGCGTTGGACCCCCCACCGACGCAGGCGACGACGACGTCGGGAAGGACGTCCAGTTGCGCCAGGGACTCCTCGCCGATCACCTTCTGGAACTCGCGCACGATCCAGGGGAACGGGTGGGGGCCGACCACCGACCCAATGACGTAGTGGGTGGTCTCGACGGTCGCCACCCAGTCCCGGAACGCCGCCGACACGGCGTCCTTGAGGGTCCCGGCCCCGGTTGTCACCGGCTCGACGTGCGTTCCGAGCAGCCGCATGCGTTCGACGTTGAGGGCCTGGCGCTCCATGTCCTTGGTCCCCATGAACACGACGCATTCGAGTCCGAGGTAGGCGGCGGCGGTGGCGGTGGCCACCCCGTGCTGGCCGGCACCGGTCTCGGCGATGACCCGGGGCTTGCCCATGCGCACGGCGAGCAGTCCCTGGCCGATCGCGTTGTTGATCTTGTGGGCCCCGGTGTGGGCAAGGTCCTCGCGCTTGAGGAGGACCCGAACCCCCAATTCCTCCGAGAGTCGAGCGGCCGGGTGCAGCGGCGTCGGACGACCGACGTAGGTGGTGAGGATCTGCCGATACTCGGCGACGAACCCGGGGTCGGCCCATGCCTCCTCGAAGGCCTCCGCCAGGGCTGCCAGGGCGGGCATGAGGGTCTCCGGCGCGTAGATCCCTCCAAAGGTGCCGAAGCGGCCCCGGTCGTCGGGTCGGTCGAGTTTCATGCGGATTTGGCTCGTTCCACGAAGCGACGGATGAGGGAGGGGTCCTTGCGCCCCGGCTCGGATTCTACGCCCGAGGACACGTCAACCCCCCACGCCCCGGTGGCGGCCACGGCGGCGCCGACGGTGGCGGGAGTGAGGCCGCCGGCCAGGATGAACCGCCGATCGGCGCGGGGCACGACGGACCAGTCGAAGGGCCGGCCCGACCCGGGACGGTCGGCGTCGAGGAGCGGTGTGACACCGTCGGGAACCGAGGTCCAGTCCACCCCCTGGTTCGCCGGGATCGGGAGCAGGACCTGCACCCCGGCTCGGAGGGCGGCCGCCACGACACCGGCCTGGTGGTTGCCGTGGGGCTGGAGCGCCCCCACCCCGGTCCGGGCGACGAGGTCGGGGACGTCGACAGCATGCAGGTCGACGGTCACGAGCACTGCGAGGACGTTGGTCCGCTCGACGAGCGCGCGAGCCTCTGCGACCTCGAGACGGCGTACCGAGGGGGCCACCACGAACCCCACCGCGTCGGCTCCCGCCTCCTCGGCCGCCGCCACGTCTTCGACGGTGCGCAGCCCGCAGATCTTGACCCAGGTCACGCGCCGGAGAACTCGGCGATGAGCGAGCCCGGGTCTGCTGACCGGACGAGCGCCTCACCGACGAGGACTGCGTCGTAGCCGGCGTCGCCCATCCGCTGGGCGTCCTCCGGGGACCAGATCCCCGACTCCGCCACCCGGGCATCACACCCGTCAAGGAGCGGTGCGATCGACTCGGCGACCGCCAGGTCGACCTCGAAGGTGGCCAGGTCTCGGTTGTTGACCCCGATGATCCTCGCCCCGGCCTCGAGGGCGGCCCTCGCTTCGTCTGCCGAATGCACCTCCACGATGGCGTCGACGTGGGCGTTGTCCGCCACGTCGAGGAAGCGGCGCAACTCCCGAGGGGTGACGGCGGCGACGATGAGCAGCACCGCCGCCGCTCCCAGGGCGCGGGCCTCCCACACCTGGGCCTCGTCGACGGTGAAGTCCTTGCGCAGGATGGGCCGGCCGGTGGCGGCGGCCACCGCCTCCAGGTCGGCGTCACTGCCTCCGAAGTGGACCGGTTCGGTGAGCACGGAGATGGCCACCGCTCCCCCAGCCGTGTACCGACGGGCCTGGAGGGCCGGGTCCAGTCCGAGGTCGATGGCTCCCCGAGACGGCGAACGCCGCTTGACCTCGGCCACCACGCCCAGGCCCGGCCTGATGAGCGCATCGAGGAAGGAGCGGGGTCGCACCTGGCGCTCCGCCCGCTCACGGACGGCCCGGGCATCGAGTCGGGCCGCCCGGGCCCGGGTGTCGGTGAGGATGGTGTCGAGGATGGAGGTCACGTGCTACTCCCCGAAATCGTAGACCGTCCCGGCCACCGCCCCACCTCCGGCGTGGATCGTGACCACCGATCCGCCGGCGATCTCCCGGCGGACGCTGGCGAGGCCGACCGTCCCCGCCGGGACGTCCGCCGCCGATGTGACCGTCGTCGTCCGACCTTCGGCCTCGATGGCGTCGCCCGCGGCGAAGCCCTCCGTCGACTCGACCAGCATGAGACGCTCGTTGACGTGGCCCCGGGTGTCGATGCGGGCGACGAGTTCCTGGCCCAGGTAACAGCCCTTCGTGAAGGAGACGGCTTCCGGCACGAGGCCCGTCTCCTGGGGGATCGTTCGCTCATCGACGTCTCGACCGACGACGGGCTCACCTTGGCGGATTCGGTGCGCCTCGTACTCGTCGGCCGCCATCGGCGCGCCACCCGGGGGCGGCCCGATGACGATTGTCCGCTCCACGCCCAGCCGCGAAACGTCGGCGAGGAGCGACCCGTCGTCCCGAGCCCAGCGGCCGGGCGGCGCCCGGCGCTCCCCGACGACGAGCCGGACCGGGTCGGTGGCGACCTCGAGTTCGGCCGCCACCCTGATCCGGAAGCGATTGAGCGCCGCCGCGACCTCCTCCACGATGGCGTGGTCACACACCATGCCCACCTCGTCCTCACCGACGAGCAGCCACAGGACCGCCGTGAGCTTGCCCTGGGGCGTCAGTAGGAACGAACGCACGACGGAGCCGGCCGGCACCTCGAGGTCGGCGCTGAGGAGGCCTTGGAGGAACGTCACGGCATCCTGGCCCCGGCACCACGCCACGCCCCAGCCCGGGTCGGCCACGCGCGGCTCAGACATCGGACGCCCTCTGGACGGCAGCGAGGGCAGCGGCAGCCTTGTTCATGGATTCCTCCCACTCGAGGGTTGGGTCCGAGTCGTACACGAGCCCGGCGCCGGCCTGGACCCAGGCCTTGCCGTTGGCCACGACCACCGTTCGCAGGCAGATCGCGGTGTCCACGTTGCCGGAGAAGTCGAGGTACCCGACAGCGCCGGCGTACGGTCCTCGGGACACCGGTTCCAGTTCGTCGATGATCTCCATCGCCCGCACCTTGGGTGCCCCACTCACCGTGCCGTGCGGGAACGTCGCCCGCACCACGTCGACCGGGCCGATCCCGTCGCGGACGGTTCCGCTCACGCCGGACACGATGTGCACGACATGGGAGTAGCGCTCGATCACCATGAGTTCATCCACGGTGACCGAGCCGAATTCGCAGACCCGCCCGAGATCGTTGCGGGCAAGGTCGACGAGCATGACGTGCTCGGCCCGCTCCTTGGGGTCGGCGAGCAGCTCGGCTTCGAGGGCCGCGTCCTGCTCGGGGGTCGCTCCCCGCGGACGCGTACCGGCGATTGGTCGCGAGTAGGCGATCCCGTCCCGCACCCTGGTCATGAGCTCGGGTGACGACCCGACCACCGACACCGCCTCGTCTCGTACGAAGAACAGGTACGGCGACGGGTTGATGTGGCGCAGGGCCCGGTACACGGCCAGGTCGGATCCTGCGAAGTCCATACCGAGCCGCTGCGACAGCACCACCTGGAATGCGTCGCCGGCCCGCACGTAGCGCTTGGCCCGCTCGACGCCGTCCTCGAACGCTTCCTTCGACAGCGACGATGAGACCCCCACCATCGACGGCTGGGCTCGGCGGTCCAACGACCCGCGGAGCCGGTAGCGGTGCGTTTCGCCGAGGCGTTCGACCGTCCGTTTGAGGCGGGCCACCGCCGCCCGGTACTGGGCGCCCGGGTCGGGACCGACCACGACGTTGCGCACCAGGACGATCTCCTGGCGGACGGCGTCGAGGGCCGCCAGCGAACCGACCATCTGCCACACCATGTCGGGAAGGCCCCTGTCATCCGGGGGTCGGTCCGGGAGGTGTTCGATGAACCGCACGCAGTCGTACCCGAGGTAGCCGACGAGTCCCGAGTGCAGTGGGGGGAGGTCCGGCAGGTTCGGTGACCGGAACGACGAGATGAGACGCTCGAGCACGGCCAGGGGGTCCCCGTCCCCCAGTGGCGGCGCGATGGATCCGTCTGCGCGGGTGACCCCACCGACGCTGCGCAGGGTGAACAGGTGATCCCAGCCGACGAAGCTCCACCTCGCCCACTGCTCACCGCCCACCAGCGACTCGAGGAGGAACCCGGGCTGGTCGCCCACGAGCTTTTCGAAGACACTCACCGGTGTCTCGCGATCCGCCATGACCCGCGCGACGACAGGGACCACGTCGTGGTCCTCGGCGAGGGCTACGAACTCGTCGAGCGAGAGGTTCGGCTGCATCGTTCCATGAGGGTACCGAGGGCCGCCGTCGCGGGCGGCGGCTCAGACGACCGTGATCTCTTCGAGGCCGATCCGGATGAGGAGGTCGGAGAACCACCCGGAGATGAGACCGAGCTGCCCGGTGACCATGACGATGCCGAACGCGATGAGCAACGCGCCGGAGACGACGTTGATGGGTCGCAGCCACCGCTTGAGCCGGCGGAACAGACGGGCCATCCCCAGGCCGCTCAGCACGAACGGGATCCCGAGACCGAGCGAGAAGGCACCCAGGAGGACGACGCCGTTGCCGATCGAGCCGCTGGAGCCGGCCACCGCCAGGATCGCCGCCAGGATCGGCCCGACGCACGGGGTCCACCCGAATCCGAACGCGAAGCCCATGACCGCCGGGGTTGCCATGCCGAAGCGATCGGGGCGCATGTGGAGGCGACGCTCCCGCATGAGGTTCTGGAGCCACGGCAGGTTCCACACGGCGGTCACCAGGATGACGGCCCCGAAGACGATCACGAGCCAGCCGGCCCAGATCGACGCCCGCTGGAGCAGGGTTCCCAACGACCTCCCGACGCCGGCCGCCACCACCCCGAGGAGGATGAACACCACCGAGAACCCGGCCACGAAGAGCAGCGTGACCCGCAGCATCTTGCGGCGATCCGAAGCGCCCGACTCGAGGTCCGCCACCGAGTACCCCGACATGAGGCTGAGGTAGCCGGGGAGAAGCGGGAGCACGCACGGCGAGACGAACGCGAACACACCGCCGAACAGGGCCACCGCCACACCTGCCAACAGACTTCCGTCGGTGATGAGTTGGGAGAGGTCCATTGGTCCCCTTGAACCGGCCGGCACTGGTGTTTCTTCCCGGAACGGTAATAGCCTGCTCGACGAACCCCTCATGCGCCGTCTCCTCTCCCCCATCCTCGATCTCGACCGCCCGGCCCGCCGGGCCCTCATCGCGTTCTGGGTGGTCGGCGTCGCCCAGGGCTTCGCCCAGTCGCATGCAACGAACACGCTCCCGTTCATCCGGCTGTCCCTCGGCCTGACCGAGGGCGAAATGGCCGGGGTCATGGCCCTCACCCGGGTCGGCGCGTTGGCGGCGGTGGTCATCTCGTTCCTCTCCGACCGCCGGGGGCGGCGGGGCATCTTCCTGTCGATGACCGGCCTCATGGTGGTGGCCTCGGGCGCCACCGGCTGGGTCGCCGACGCCGGTCATTTCACGATCGCCCAGGGGGTGATGCGGGGGGCAGCCACGACGGCGGGGGTGCTGGCCGTCGTCCTCCTCACCGAACTGCTTCCCGCCGGCAGCCGGGCGCTGGGGATGGGCATCTATGCGGCGGCGGCGTCGTTGGGAGCGGGCTCGAGCGTGCTCATGCTCCCGCTGGCCGAGGCCGAACCCGAGGGTTGGCGCATCCTCCTGCGGGCGTCACTCGTCGGCCTGATCGCCCTCCCCCTGGCGTTTCGGTGGATCCCCGAACCGGAGCGCGAAGCGGGCCGCCGCCGGTTCGCCATCTGGCGGCCCCTCGTCACCCCCTACGCTGCGTACTTCTGGCCGCTGGCCGCCGCCTCCCTGCTGTTCGCGGCCTTCATGTCCACGCAGGTCACGTTCGCCTCCGAACGTCTCATCAACGACCTCGGGCATCCGGCCTCCGTCATCGTCCCCATCATGCTCGTCGGCGGAACCCTGGGGGGCGCCGGGTACTTCATCGGCGGTCACCTCGCCGACACCCTTGGTCGGCGCTCCGTCACGATGGGCGGCTTCGCCGTGGCCGCGGTGGGGGGCGTCGGCCTCTACTGGACCGAGGCAGTCCCTCTCCTGGCCACCTCCGTCTTCCTGGCGGCGCTGGGCACCTTTGCCGCGGCCCCCGCCACCGCCGCCCACCGCAACGAGCTGTTCCCGTCTCCCATCCGGGCCTCGGCCGTGTCCTGGTTGGCCGGCTTCACGGTGCTCGGCACGATCGGTGGCCTGTGGGTCGGCAACCGCATCATCGACACCGCCGGCCTCCCCACGACAATCCTGCTCCTGGGTGCGGGAGTGCTCATGGCGATCGCATTCACCGCCGCCCTTCCCGAGACCCGGATTCAGTCCGTCGAGACGGACGCTCCCGCCCTGGCGTAGGCAAGCGCCTGGGGAACACCCCGCAGGACGATGAGCACCAGCATGGCGGCCCACACCTGGTGGATCCCCGCCCCGAACGGGAACGACGGCAGCGCGGCGAGGTAGAGCGTGGCCACGATGGCCGCTGCCAGGGTCGTCACGGCCAGGAACCGGAACCGGCTCGCTCCGAGGTAGAGGCCGTCCCACACGAACACGAGGGCCCCCGGGACGAGGAGGATCGCCACCCACTCGAGGAAGACCTGCGTCGCCGCGTTCGTGTCCCCCTCCGCCGCGAACACACCGGCCACCGCCCCTCGGGACAACCACAGGAGGGCCCCCAGGAGCACTCCCGTCACCGCCCCCCACACCAACAGCCTGCGACCGACGCGATCGGCACCGAGCCGGTCGCCGGCACCGAGCCGGACCGAGACCATCGCCTGGCCAGCGATCGCCAGCCCATCGATCGCCAACCCCAGTGTGAGGAACACCTGGGCTGCCACCTGGTGGGCGGCGATCACGGCGGCGCCCATCGCCGCCGCCACCCTCGCCGCGAACGTCAGCGTGAAGACGAGGGCGGCCGTCCGCACGACGAGATCCGCACCCACCGCCAGCAGGGCTCGAAGCTCGCCTGCGTCGATCGGTCCGACGAGTCCGATCCCCTCCTTGCGGATGGCCCCGATGAACAGCGTTGCTCCGACCGCCTGGGCCGCCAATGACGCCCACGCCGCCCCTCCGATCCCGAGGTCGAGGCCGAAGATGAGGAGGGGGTCGAGGACCAGGTTGACCGCGTTGAACCCCAGCGTGATGACGAGCGGCGTCCTCGTGTCCTGGAGCCCGCGGAACAGGCCGTGGCCGACCATGATCGTCATGACGGCCGGCCCGCCCCCGGCCCGGATCCGCAGGTAGCGAAGGGCGTCGGGCACGACTTCGTCCGGCGTCGCCATGAGCCGAAGCAGCGTGGGCGCCAGCACGATGATGAAGGTCGCCGTGGTCAGTCCGATGAGCCACCCGAGGAGGAGTGCGTGGCGTGTTCCCCGCTCGATGGCCGCGTGGTCGCCCCGGCCGCGGGCCCGGCCGATGAGCGGGGTGACGCCGTATTGCAGGAAGTTGAACGCCACGAACGCCAGCCCGAAGATCGCGGCGTCGATCCCCAGCGCTGCCAAGGGCACGGTGCCGAGCCGCGAGACGAAGCCCGTGTCGACGAGGCTGACAAGGGGGTCGGCCGCCAGCGCACCAAGGGCCGGGAGCGCAAGCCGCAGGATCTCCCGTCGTTCGTCTGTCGGGTTCACGGCTTCCCCGGCCACGCACAGGAACGCCGCAGAGGGCACTCCCGGCAGCGAGGCGCGCGGGCGTCACACACGTCGCGTCCGAACTGGATGATCCGCATGGAGAGCTTGTTCCATGCGGGCCTCGGGACCAGGGCCCTGAGGTCCTTCTCGATCTTCACGGGGTCCGACTCCGAGGTGAGCCCGAGGCGGTTCGACACACGGTTCACGTGGGTGTCGACGGCAATCGCCGGGCGCCCGAACGCCTCGGCCAGGACCACCGAGGCGGTCTTCCTGCCGACGCCTGGGAGCGACACGAGGTCGTCCATGTCGGCCGGGACCACGCCGTCGTGGTGTTCCACGATGGCCGCCGCCAACCCGATGATCGACTTCGTCTTCTGCCGGTAGTACCCGGTGGAGTAGATGAGCCGCTCCACCTCCTCGGGGTTCGCCCCCGCCAGGTCCTCTGGGTCAGGGAACTGCGCGAACAGCCCGGGAGCGGCCCGATTGACGTTCTCATCGGTGGTCTGGGCCGACAGCACCGTCGACACGAGCAGTTCCCAGGGGTTCCGGTGGTCGAGGGCGGTGGAGATCTCCGGGTAGAGATCGGCCAGCTTGGCGGCGAGGCGACGGGCCCGGGCCTTTTCGGACCGAGTCGGGACGGACCCGTCGGCACGGGTGGGCGGCGGCATCCGGGGATCGTAGCCCTCCGGTGGTGTCGGCACCGATGCTGGCTACGCTCCCGGACGATGTCGGTCCTCCTCACCGCGCTCCGCACCGACGGCACCGTCACCGGCGGCTTCGTCAAGGTCGATCGGTTCCTCAACCATCGGGTTCGACCCGACGTCCTCGCCGAGGTCGGCGATCGCATCGCCGGTCTCCTCACTGCGTGGAACGTCGACGTCCTTCTCACGGCGGAGGCGTCGGGCATCCCACCGGCGACGGCCGCCTCGCTCGTGGCCGGTCTCCCGATGGTGTACGCCAAGAAGTACCCCCGTGCCGGTCAACGCGACAGCCATGGCCGGGACGTGTCGTCGCCGACGAAAGGAGTCGAGTACCGGGTGGAGATAGCCCGCCACGTGCTCGATCCGGGTGCCCGGGTTGCCATCGTCGACGACTTCCTGTCGGGCGGCCGCACGGCCGCCGCCCTCGTCGAGTTGGCTCGAGAAGCAGGCTGTGAGGTCGTTGGCGCGGTGTTCGTGATCGAGAAGGCCTGGATGTCGGGACGCGCCCTGGTGGAAGCACTCGGCTGTCCGGTCCACGCCCTGGCCACCGTCACGTCGATCGAGAACGGAGTGCTCGAGATTGCCGAAACCTGACGACGACCTCGTCGACCGGCTGCGGGCTTCGTTCGACGACCTGTGCTTCGCCTGCGGCCGGGACAACCACCTCGGCCTGGGCCTCGACGGCTTCGAGTACGACGGCGCCGAGGCGCGGGCCACCTTCCATCCCCGGCCGTTGCACCGTGGCCTGCTGAGCCGCCTCCACGGGGGCCTGTCGGCGACTGCGCTGGACGAGATCCTCGTGTGGGCCGGGATCCTTGCAGAGGGGGTCATGTCGGTGACCGGCACCCTCGCTCTGCGGTATCGCCGACCGGTGCCGGTCGCCGAACCGCTTCTCGTACGCGGACGAGTGGAGGAACGACGTGGCCGGCGCCTGTCCGTCTCCGGTTCGCTCGACGACGCCGGCGGACCCTGCGTCACGGCTACCGGCCTCTACCTCGTGACCGACTCCGTCGCCGACCTCCTCCAGCGATGACCCGGACCACGGCGATCGCGATCGCAGTCAACACCGCCTCGGGCGCCTCACTCGCCCTCGTGGCCCTGGTCGTCGACGCCCTCGGCCCGTCGGCGGGCATCGGGTGGTGGGCGCTCGGCTCGGGCCTCATCCTTGCGATCCTGGCTCCTCCCACCCTCCGCAGCCTTAGGGATGCCTTGGTCCCGGGTGCCCTCGCCGCCCTCGCCCTGGGGTCGGCGGCGTTGGCCTTGGGCAGCGCCGGCCCGGCACGTGTTGGTTCGATGGTCGTCCTGGCCCTGGCGATCGCCCCCGCCGTCGCCTCGTTCGCCCGGCTCCGGATGCCACCGGCGCCTCACCTCGGCGGCCTGTCAGGCGGGGTCCTCGGCGTCGTCGTGCTCGTCTCACTGGGCGAGGTGGACGCCGGTACGGTGCTGGCGATCGGGGCCGGCCTGGCCCTCGCCGCCCAGGCACTCGTCACGAGCCGCACGGTGGGTCTCCACCGGGTCATCGGGTTCAACGCGGTCGTCATGCTCGTCGCCGGCCTCCTCCTCACCGGCGGGAGCTTCACCACCGGGGGGTTCGGCCTGCCATCGAGGAGGGATGTCGCGGTGCTCGTTGCCGCGATCGTCCTGGCCGGTGTCGCCCTCCCGCTGGCACGGGTGCGCGTCGGTGAGCGCCTCGGTCCGTCGGCCGCACGTCACCACCTGCCGTGGTTCACGGTGGGAGCGGCGGCGGCCGGATGGTGGGACGTGCCACCCACCCGGGTGGCGGTCGCCGGCATCGCGGTCCTCCTCGTCTCGGCCTGGGTGGCGGGCCGGGGAGCCTCCGAGGTCACCGAGGCCGAGGTACTCAGGACCGGCCCATGATCCGTTCGACCCGGGCGTACACCTTGACGGCGAGCCGTATCGCACCGACGAACGCGAAGAGGGCGAGCGCCAGGTAGGCAGTGAGCTCCATCGGTCGGAGATAGCCGAAGTCGCACGCCGTCACCCCGCCCGGGCACAGTCCGTAGCCGGAGCCGCCGGAGGCCAAGTCGAGGAGGACGAGGAGGGGAATCACGGCGATGGCGAACGCCCCCAGCAGGAGGACGGCGACGATGAGCCGGAGCCAGATCATGGGAGACAGTATGCCGCGGGCCGCGGTATCCAGTGTCCTCCCCGCGGTTCTCGCACCCGCCCACCCCCTCCTTCTAGGCTGCCGTCCATGCCGTACGTCGAGGAGTCCTTCACCGAAGAAGAGCGGGCCCTCCTCTCCCAGTACGTGTCCAACACCGACAAGCCGGTCTTCGCCCTCACGAACCTGCCGGAGGTGGTGAAGGGTGCGCTGTTCGCCCGGTACTCGCGGTCTCCCAAGTCGGTCCGACGACTCCTCCTCGACGAGTTCATCACGGATGTCGGTGAGGTGCCGGCCGTCCCCGGCGACCACGTCGACGCCCAGCGCGCCGCCCAACTCTACGACCGGATGTTCCTCGAGTACGGGGATGACTCGGTGGCGCAACTCGGCGGCGTTCACCTCGCCTGTGAGCAGGCCTCGAACCTCCTCACCAAGGTCCTGGAGTGGGGTCGCCTCGCGGCCTACCTCGAGCAGTCCACCCGGTACATCTTCTACGACCAGCCCCTGGGAGGACGGTACCGGTACCACACACCGGGCGAGATCGCGGACTCTCGCCATGCCGCGGCGTACGAGACGTTCCTCGAGGAGGTGTTCGGCGCCTACTCCGAGTTCGTCACCGTCCTGATGCCGTGGTTCGAGGAGCGGTTCCCAAAGGAGGAGTCCGACTCGAACTGGGTGTGGCGTTCGACAATCCGGGCCAAGGCGTGTGACACGATCAGGGGCATGCTCCCGGCCGCAACCACCTCCAACCTGGGGATCTACGCGTCGGGTCAAGCGTTCGAGCAGGCCCTCATTCGCATGCGGGCCCATCCCCTGGGGGAAGTCCGGGCCTACGCCGACCTCATGCTCGAGGAGCTGCGCACGGTCATCCCCGAGTTCCTGACCCGCGTCGACCGCGCCGATCGGGGCGACGCGTGGTCCGCCTACCTGGACGGCACCCGACGCGCCACCGAGGCGATCGCCACCTCGCTCCCGCTGAGCGCGCCTCCCCGGGACGAGGTGACCCTCGTCGAATGGGACCCCGACGCCGAACTCAAGCTGGCGGCCGCCGCGCTCTACCCGGCATCCGACCTTCCCGACGACGTCCTCCTCGACTACGTGCGGACGCTTCCGACCTCGCAGGTCGACGCCCTCTTCGGGGCGATGGTGGGCGATCGCACGAACCGGCGACACAAGCCGGGGCGCGCCGCCGAACGGTCGTTCTACCGGTTCGACGTCCTCTCCGACTACGGCGCGTTTCGTGACCTGCAGCGTCACCGCATGCTCACCATCGAGTGGCAGCGCCTCACCACCCGCCACGGATACGTCACCCCGGACATCCTCGGCGAGACGGGGCTCGCCGATCGCTGGCACGACCTCATGGCCAGGGCCGCCGAACACTACGAGGCCATCCGCGGCGACCTGGGCAGTGACGTCGCCCAGTACGTCGTCCCGTTCGCGTATCGGATCCGGTACATGATGCAGTTCAACGCCCGCGAAGCGTTCCACCTCCTCGAACTCCGCACCCAGCCGGCGGGCCACCCGGACTACCGACGCGTCTGCCAGGAGATGCATCGCCAGATCGGCTCGGTCGCCGGCCACCACCGCGTCCACGAGGCCATGGAGTACGTCGACTACTCGGACCCGGACCTCGAACGCCTGGAGGAAGCTCGGCGGGTCGAACGCCGAAGGGCTCAGTAGCCACCGGCGCGGGGTCGTAGACTCCGCCCTCCGCTACCCAGGATCCCACATGGCTGCTCTCGACGTAGACGCAATGATCTCCCGCTTTGCCGACCGCGCCCAGGCGGTGAAGGACCGCCCCCTGCCACCGGTCGCGGGCAACGAGCGCAAGCTGTTCCTCGAGGCCAAGGAGCGCGACTACCTCGACTTCAATCTCATCGGCAGCGCCCGATGGGCAGTGGAGGGCGACGACCTCGTCCTGCGCATTCCCCTGCGCCCACCCGGTGCCTGAGACCCGGGTGCCGGCTGCCCCGCATGCGTGTTGAGTTCGTCTCGGGCAAGGGTGGCGTCGGCAAGTCGGCCGTGGCTGCCGCCCTCGCCCGGCTGCACGCCCGACGGGGCGAGCGGGTCGTCGCCGCCGCCATGCTCCCCAACGGGGGCCTCGGCGCCCACCTGGGCCTGACCACGTTGGGCCCGACGCCCCTGGCAGGGGTCGACGGAACGTTCGGTTTCGAGGTGCATCGGGTTGCCGCGCTGGAGGAGTACGTCCGGCTCCACTCCCCCGTGCCTCTCCTCGCCCGCCTCGGGGGCGCGATCCGGGCCTTCGACGCGTTGGCGACCGCCGCCCCCGGTGTGCGGGAGCTCATCACCATCGGCAAGATCCTCCACGACGCCGGGGACTGGGACCGGGTCATCGTCGACGCGGTCCCCACCGGGCAGCTGGGGTCGTACCTCGCCGCCCCGGATGTCATCCGGGGCCTCATTCCCTCCGGCCGGGTGGCCGAACAGGCCACCAGGCTCATCGGCGACTTGCGACACTCGTCAACCGTGCACTTCGTCACGATCGCCGAGGAGCTCCCGATCACCGAGACCCTGGAGGCGATCGAGGAGTTGAAGGGCCTCCCGTCGCCCCTGGGGACCGTGTTCGTGAACCGCACCCTCCTTCCCCTGCCTACGATCCCGCCCACCGGTGGTCCGGTGCGCGAGGCAGCCCTCCTCCAACAGTCCCTCGCCGAGCACCAAGCCGCGTGGCGGGCCAGGGTTCCTCCCGGTCCGGTGCTTCCCTTCCTGTTCGGTGCCACCGACCCGGTCCTCATCAGCGACATGCTGGCCGTCACCCTCTCCGAGTGGCTGTGACCGACGTCTTCTGCGTAACCGGGGCGGGAGGCGTCGGCAAGACGACGCTGTCGGCCGGGGTCGCCGTCCGGCTCGCCCGGACCGGGCAGCGGACGCTGGTGATCACCGTCGACCCGGCCCGGCGGCTCGGCCAGGCACTCGGCCTCACCGACATCGCCCACGATCCCCGGGCCACCACCGAACCCAACCTGTGGGCCTCCATGCTCGACGCCCGCGGCTCGTGGGAGGACATCGCCCGCCGCTACGCGCCGGCCGACTCGGCCGAACGCCTGCTCGGCAACGCCTTCTTCCAGGCGGTGGCCCGTCGCTTCCCCGCCAGTCAGTCGTACGCCGCCGCCGACACGATGACACGCGAGGTGCAGGACGGTCGGTGGGACGCAGTGGTCGTGGACACGCCCCCGTCGGCCGGCGGCGTCGAGTTCTTCACTGCTCCCCGGGACCTCCTCGCGCTCATCAACGGGCCCCTCCTGCGGGCCCTCACCGGTGCCGGCATCCCGGGATCCCGCACCGCGTTCCGGTTCACCGTCGCCCCCTTCCTTCGCATAGCCGACGGCATCCTGGGCAGCGCGGTCCTCGAAGACCTCACCGAGTTCCTCTTCGACCTGCGCACCACCGTCGACGGGCTGACCGCGAGGAGCCAGGCCATCGAACGGGTCTACCGAAGCACACGGAACCTCATCGTCACCACCGCCGACCCGATGCCCCTGGGCGAGGCCCTGAACTTCGCGAACCTCCTTCCCGGGCTCACGTCACCACCCGATTCAATCCTGTTCAACCGGGCCGTCCCCCCGCAGTGGGAGCACGAGACGATCCCGCCGGGCGACTCTCCGGAGGTCGTCAACTTCAGGCTGTGGGCAACCGAAGCGGCCCGGCAGCGATGGCTCCGCCAGGACCTCCGGGACCGGCTCCGCACCCCCGTCCACACCGTCGCCTGGGCCTCTCCCGGGCCCGCGGGCACCGATGACCTCGCTCGCCTCATCCCCAACGGTCTCCTCGAGTCGGGGCCGGATGGAGGGCATCCGGGGGACGTCTAGAGTTCCCACCCGACGCCCCGACACCCAGGATGCGCACGTGCACTCGGACCTGACGCCTTCGGACCGCCGCCAGATCCCCGCCCCGGTACGGGCCCTCATCGTCGTTGCCCTCCTGTATCTCTTCCTCGTCGGCGTCAAGATGCTGGAAGGCGGCATCAAGGGACTCGGCTCCGAGTACACGGACGCCGTCTTCGCCAGCGTTTCGTCGCCGATCGCCGCTCTTCTCGCCGGGATCCTGGCGACCGTGCTCGTCCAATCCTCGTCGGTCACGACCGCCACGATCGTCGGGCTCGTGGCGTCCGGGGTCCTCTCGGTGGAGGCGGCGGTACCCATGATCATGGGGGCCAACATCGGTACCACGGTGACGAACACGCTGGTGTCGCTCACCCACGTGCGCCACTCGACCGAGTTCTCACGGGCGTTCTCGGCGGCAACCATGCACGACTTCTTCAACTTCCTGGCCGTCATCATCTTCCTGCCCCTGGAGCTCCTGACCGGCTTCTTGTCGACGTCGGCGGCCTGGATAGCCGGCCTGTTCACCGGAGCCGGTGGTGGTGGCGGCGACTTCGACAGCCCGATCAAGGCGGCCGTCAAGTGGGGGGCAGGGGTCATCGAGCGAATCCCCGAGGCGATCGCCGCCTCGGAGACAATCGGGGCGGTCCTCGTGCTCGTCCTTGGAATCGGCATCATCTTCCTGACACTCGGGCTCATCACGAAGAACATGCGACTCCTCGTCGCCGAACGGATCGAGCGGACTCTCAACGCCGCGCTTGCCAAGTCGGGCCTCATTGGCATGGCGGTTGGTCTTCTCATCACGATGTCCGTCCAGTCGTCCTCCATCACGACCTCAATCCTCATTCCCCTGTGTGCCGCCGGCGTCCTCGCGGTCCGCAACGCCTACCCGATCACCCTGGGGGCCAACATCGGCACCACGATCACCGCCCTGCTCGCGGCCCTCGGGGCTGGTTCGATCGACGGGCTCACGATCGCCTTCACCCACACCCTCTTCAACCTGGCGGGGATCCTCCTCCTCTACCCGATCCCCCGCATCCGATTCATCCCCGTCGTCCTGGCCGAGAAGCTCGCCGACCTCGCCCAGCGGCGGCGAACCCTGGCCATCGCGTATGTCCTCGCGGCCTTCGCGGGAATCCCGCTGCTCGGTATCCTCATCTTCTGAACCGATTGGAGAAACGACATGGTCCTGCAGTTCTTCCGCTCCAGCGGGCACGACCCGATCGAAGAAATCGAAGCCATCCTCGTGGGGATGCTCCGAGACGCCCACGTCGTCTATCAGACCGCCACCGAGGCGGTGTTCGGAGCCGGGAAGTCCAAGGAAGCCAAGGCCACCGTCAAGGGCACGGACAAGCAGATCAACCGCGGCCAGGAACAGGTGCGCCAGATGCTCATGGTCCACGGAGCCGTCCAGGGCAACCTCGGCACCGACCTCCCGGTCATGCTGGCGTACATGAGTGTCGTCAAGGACGTCGAGCGTGTCGGGGACTACGCCAAGAACCTCTACGACCTCGCCAGGTACGGGGCGGACCTGACGGTCGGCCCCGACGCCGACCGCCTGGAGGAGACCCGATCGTCGGTCGGGGCCATGATCGATGAGGCGGCTGACATCTTCGAGAGCGTCGACCTCGACGCCGCTCGTTCGTTCCTGGCCCGAGGAGACGACTTCCTCGACCGGTGCGACGATGAGGTCAAGGCCGCCCACGCCAGCCAGGGAGCGGTGTCCGATGCCGTTGCCCGGGCACTCTTCTACCGGTTCGAGAAGCGAATCGCCGCCCATCTCATGAACCTCGTGAGCTCACTCGTGCTCCCCGTCGACGAGCTCGACTACTACGACGAGGACAAGGACGATCGGTAGACCCGGGCAGCGACGCCCACTGTGAGGAGCTAGCCTCCCGCCCCCATGGGATTCCTCGCCGCCGAAGACCCGGCCACGATCGACACCGCCCTCCTCCTCATCGGGCTGTTCGGTGGCCTGGCGATCTTCCTCCACGGCATGGAGGGCATGAGCGAGGCGCTCCGCCTCATGGCCGGAAGTCGGCTGCGCAAGATCCTCCTCCGACTCACCGGGAACCGTTTCACGGGGGCGGCCACCGGGGCCGGGATCACCGCCGTCATCCAGTCGTCCTCGGTCACGACCGTCCTCGTCGTCGGGTTCATCTCCTCCCAACTCATGACCCTCCAGCAGGCGATCGGCGTGATCATGGGGGCCAACGTCGGCACGACGATCACCGCCCAGATCATCGCCTTCAAGGTCACGGACTACGCCCTCGTTGCGGTGGCGGTCGGGTTCCTGACCGCGGTCGCCTCCAAGTCGGAGAAGACCAAGGCGAAGGGCGAAGCCCTGCTCGGCCTCGGGCTGGTCTTCTTCGGAATGAGCATCATGGGCGACGCGATGAGCCCGCTGCGGACCTTCCAGCCGTTCATCGACCTCATGACGGCCATGTCCAACCCGTTCCTCGGGATGGCGGTCGGGACGCTCTTCACCGCCCTCATCCAGTCGTCCTCGGCCACCACGAGCCTCGTCATCGTCCTCGCCAGCCAGGACCTCGTTCCCCTGGATGCAGGCATCGCACTCATCTTCGGGGCCAACATCGGGACCTCGATCACCGCATGGCTCGCTTCGCTCGGCAAACCGCGCGACGCCCTGCGGGCTGCCTACGTGCACACCCTCTTCAACGTCCTCGGCGTCCTGCTGTGGCTTCCGTTCATCGGCCTCCTCGCCTCCGTCGTCGAGTCGATCGGTGGGGGAACGGCCAGGGAGATCGCCAACGCCCACACGATCTTCAACGTCTCGAACACGCTCGTCTTCATCTGGTTCACGAAGCAGATGGCAACGCTCGTGAAGAAACTCGCCCCGGATCGGCCGGTCGAGGAGGAGGCCATCATCCAGGCCCGCTACCTCGACCGTGCCCTCCTCGTCACGCCCGGCCTGGCACTGGACCGCGCCCGGCTCGAGATGCTGCGCATGGCCGACCGCATCCGCGGCATGTACGCCGCCATCCTGCCCGGCCTCCTCACCGCCGACCGGCAGTTCCTGCTCGACATCGAACAGATGGACGACGAGGTCGACGCCCTCCACGGCCACATCATCACCTACCTGGGCGAGGTCTCACGTTCGAAACTGGACGAGGAAAGCACCAACGAGCTGCTCGCCCTCATGACCGTCGTGAACGACCTGGAGGCGATCGGGGACATCATCGAGACCAACCTGGTCTCGCTCGGTCTCGCTCGCCTCGACAACGACCTCGTCGTGAGCAGCGAGACGTCGGCGGTGATCACCGAGTTCCACGCCACCGTGGCCGAGGCCCTCGACCACGCGATGCTCGCCGTCACCCAGAAGAACGAGATGGCCGCCCACCAGGTGTCGGCCATGAAGAAGACGATCAACTCCATGGAGACCGCCGCCATCCAGCACGAAGCTCGCCGCCTGGTCGCCGACCGGGCCGACCGGGTGGACCTCTACCGGCTCGAGACGGACGTGATCAGCAACCTCAAGCGCGTCTACTACTTCTCACGCAGGGTCGCTCGAGCCGCCGTCGCCGCCAAGGACCAGGCCCGCGTGTAGTTGGGTCCCTGCCACGGAGCGCAGAGAGGTAGGGGGGAGCGAACCACCACCGAAGGCTGCTTCGAGACCGTGATCCGGGTCAAACCCCCCTACCCCGCCTGATGTCCTCGGTGACGCTCGGACGAGACGGGGGTCCCTCGTGCCCACCACACCCGTGCCGACGGCACGGCCAGCCCGGCGGTCGGCCTCAGACGACGGCGCGGGGACCGAACAGCTCTCGAAGCTCGGCAAACAGGTCGGACCGGGGCTCGACCCGATGCCCGTCCACCCGCAGCACCTTATGGCCCTTGTCCGAGGTCAGGTGGAGGATGACCTCGGCGTGCCCCGGGTGGTTCGTGAGGACCTGCTTGAGGGCACCGACCTTCTCCCGGCTCAACATCGTCGCCGGGACCTCGATGCGTACGGCCGGGTCGCCGCCCAGGCGAGGCTCGGACAACTCGGCTGCAATCACCTTTGTCTCCTCGCCGCGGCTGTCGACCCGGCCCTTGACGAGCAGGATGGCGTCCTCCTGCACGAGGGGCCCGTAGGCCTCCACCGTCTTGGGGAAGCACAGGACCTCGACGTCGCCCTCGAGGTCCTCGAGCTGGAAAAAGATCATCGGATCTCCCTTGCGCGTGAACCGACGGGTGATCGACCCGACGAGTCCCCCTACCACGACCAGGTCACGGTCGTCCCGCTCCGAGAGCGACGACACGCCGCACGTCACCTGGGAACGCAGCGCCGCCTCCACGCCGAGCAGCGGATGGTCTGAGATGTAGAGCCCCAACATCTCTTTCTCGAACCCGAGCTTGATCTTCTTGTCCCACTCCGTGGGAAGGACCTCGACCGCCGTCGGCCTCCGGGCGGCTCCTCCGGCCGCCTCGAAGAGGGAGAACTGGCCCATGTCCTCGTTGCGGCGGCGCTCGACCGTCACACCGAGCAGGTCGTCGAGGGCGAGGAAGAGGCCCTTACGGGTGTGCCCCATCGGGTCGAAGGCCCCGGCCTTGACGAGCGACTCCATCGTCTTGCGGTTGAGCACGCCGAGATCGACCCGATCGAGGAACCCCTGGAAGTCCCGGAACGGTCCCTTCGCCGTTCGCTCCTCCACGATTCGCTCCACGACGCCCTCTCCCACGTTTCGCACGGCGGACAGCCCGAACACGATCTCGCCGTCGGCCACGGTGAAGTCCATCTCCGAGCGGTTGACGTCCGGGGGCCGCACTCGCAGGCCCATCGCCCGGCACTCGTTGAGGTACAGCGACGTCCGATCCTTGTCGCGCTTGGTGGCGGTGAGGAGCGCCGCCATGTACTCGGGGGGATGGTTCGCCTTCAACCACGCCGTCTGGAACGCCACGTAGGCGTAGCACGCCGAATGGCTCTTGTTGAACCCGTACCCGGCGAAGAACTCGATGAGGTCGAACAATTCGGCACCGAGGTCGGATCCGTACCCCTGTCGTTCCGATCCCTGGACGAACTTCGCTCGCTGCTCGGCCATGAGTGCGGGGATCTTCTTGCCCATCGCCTTGCGCAGTTCCTCGGCCTCCTCCATCGTGAACCCGGCGATCCTCTGGGCGACCTGGAGCACCTGCTCCTGGTACACCATGATCCCGAAGGTGTCACCCAGGAACTCGATGAGGTCGGGGTGGGGATACTCGACGGCGTCGCGCCCATGCTTGCGCTCGACGTACATCGTGTGCATGTTGGCCCCCAGCGCTCCCGGGCGGTAGAGGGCGTTGACGGCGATGATGTCGTTGAAGCTGTCGGGCTGGAGGTTGCGGATCAGCTGGCGAAGTCCTGAGGACTCCAACTGGAACACACCGATGGTCTCCCCGGCCCGCAGCAAACCGAACGTCCTGGCGTCGGCGAGGTCCACGCTGTCGATGTCCGGCCGACTCCCGGTCGAGGTCTCGATGAGTTCGAGCGCCCGGTCGATGATCGACAGGGTGCGGAGGCCGAGGAAGTCCATCTTGAGCAGGCCCAGGTCCTCGACGCCGTGCATCTCGTACTGGGTCACGATCTCCGCGCCGTCGCCCTTCTGTTGAATGGGGACGATCTCGGTGATCGGCACCGGGGCGATGACGACCGCCGCGGCGTGGATCGAGTCCTGCCGGCGCAGGCCCTCGAGCCCGCGGGCGGTGTCGAGCACCTCCCGGATCTCGGGCTCGTCCGCGTAGGCCCGCCGCAGTTCACCCGCCTCTGCGAAGAACGCCTTGGCGTTGTCATCCCCGGCATCGGGCTCCTCGAGCAGGTCCCCGATGGCAGCGTCCCGCCCCAGGATCGACCCTGGCCACATCTTCGAGATCCGGTCCCCCACCGAGTAGGGGAGGCCGAGGACCCGGGCCGAGTCCCGGACCGCCTGCTTTCCCTTGATGGTCGAGAAGGTGATGATCTGGGCCACGTGGTCCGAGCCGTACTTCTCGGCCGCGTAGCGGATGACGTCCCCTCGGTACCGCTCGTCGAAGTCCATGTCGATGTCGGGCATCTGACGGCGGCCTCGGTTGAGGAACCGCTCGAAGATCAGGCCGTATTCAAGAGGGTCGAGGTCGGTGATCCCGAGGCAGTAGGACACGATGGCCCCGGCGGCCGAGCCCCGCCCCGGCCCACAGCGGATGCCTCGCTCCTTGGCGTAGCGAATGAGATCCCAAACAATGAGGAAGTAGGCGGGAAACCCCATCTCGTCGATGATCGCGAGCTCGTGGTCGACCCGATCGACGACCGTCTCGGGGAGGTGGTCGCCGTACCGACGACGCGCCCCCTCGAGGACGAGGTCCCGCAGGTACCCGGACTCCGTCTTGCCGGCCGGCACCGGGAAGGCGGGGAGGAGGATCTTGCCGAACTCGAGGGGAACATGGGCCCGTTCGGCGATCCACAGCGTGTTGTCGCAGGCACCGGGGTAGAGGTCCGACGGGAAGAGGGCACGCATCTCCCGTGCCGTCTTGAGGTAATACTCCGGGCCACCGTTGAACCGCAGCCGGCGCTCCTCGTCCTTGGTGGAGCCGGTCTGGATGCACAAGAGCACGTCGTGGGCGTCGGCCTCGGAGGCGCTCACGTAGTGGGCGTCGTTGGTGGCCAGCAACGGGGCCCCGATCTTGTCGGCGATCGCAACGAGGTCGGGGAGCACCCGCTGCTGGGCCTCGAAGTCGTGGTTCATGACCTCGATGAAGTAGCCGTCGCGACCAAAGATGTCCTGGTAGGTGGCGGCCACTTCGATGGCCTTGTCGACGTCGCGTTCCCCTGAAGCCTGACCGTCGTCCACGACGGCGTCGGGCGCCAACTGTTGGGCGACGGGGCCCCCCAAGCAGCCCGAGGTGGCGATGAGCCCGTCGGCGTGGGATGCGAGAAGCTCGAGGTCCATCCGCGGCCGGTAGTAGTACCCCTCGAGGTAGGCGGTGGACGCCAAGCGCATGAGGTTGCGATACCCCGTCTCGTTCTCGGCCAGGAGGGTGATGTGGTGGTAGTCGCGCCCTCCCCGGGGCCGGTCGAACCGGGATCCCTTGGCGACGTATCCCTCCATCCCGATGATCGGGTTCACCCCGGCGGCCGAAGCCGCCTTGTGGAAGTCCACGACGCCGTACAGGACACCATGGTCGGTGATGGCCACGGCCGGCTGGCCGTCACGGCGGACGGCGTCCATGACGCGGTCGACACGGGCCGCCCCGTCGAGCATCGAGAACTCGGTATGGACGTGGAGGTGGGCGAAGGAGTCAGTCATTCGGTCCGGGGCGAATTACAGGCGTGGGATTCGTGACCCTACCACCGGCACCCGACCACGACGACCTTCAGAGCTGGGTCGCGATAAGCATCACCGCGGCCGCCGCCAGAAGTGCCGACGACGCCGCCTCCGGCCGCTCGCTGGAGCCGAACACGACGAACGCCGCCAGCCCGCCCACCAGCCCCCCGAGGTGCCCCTGCCAAGAGATGCCCGGCATGAGCGAGATGACGAGGTTGATGCCGAGGATGAGAAGGATCGAGCGGAGTTGGGCGTTGCCGGCCGTGCTTCGCCGGTTCTTCCAGGCACTCCCGAGCCAGAGGCCGAACAGCCCGAACACGGCCCCGGAGGCGCCCACCGTCCGGCTGAACGGGTGGGCGAGAAAGGTCACCGCCACGCCGGCGACGACCGCCGAGAACAGCCACACGGCCAGGAACGGGAGTTTGCCCAGCCGGGCCTCGAGGCCCGGCCCGAGGATGTAGAGCGCGTACATGTTGACGCCGAGATGGAAGAACGAACCGTGCCCGAGCGTGTGGGTGAGGATGCGCCACCAGTCGCCGGCGAGGACGGCCGCGGGCTGGAGGATGACCCAGGTCCCGACCGTGGTCGGGGCCACCTGTGCGACGAGGTAGGCCAGCACCGTGATCCCGAGGATGAGGGATGTCACCGGGGCCCGCTGGGCGACGGAGCGCTGGTGGGGCCGCCGAACGACTCGCTGGGTGCCCTGCTCCATGAGGCACGTGGGGCATCGCTGACCGACAGCGGCGTCGATGGCGCAATCCCCACAGATGGTCCGCCCACAGCGGCTGCAGGCCAGATAGCTGACCCGCTCCGGGTGCCGGTAGCACGCAGGTTCGGCGTTCGCCGGTGCCGGGTCGGTGTTCATGCCGGCAAGGGTAGAGAGGGTCGGCCCGTACTCCCCGGACCCTCCAGGCGGTCGGGGAGCCGCCTGGGTGGACGGGGTCCACGACCCCGGCCCACCGTGGCGGCCGGGCACTACGCTCCGCCCGTGCGTATCGGAGTCTTGACCGCGGGCGGTGATTGCCCAGGTCTCAACGCGGTGATCCGGGCCGTGGCCCGCCGGGCGCTCGGCAACGGCCACTCGGTGGCGGGGGTGCGCAACGGGTGGCAGGGCCTCATGGAAGGCGACGTGGTCGACCTCGATCGCGACGCCGTCTCGGGCATCATCAACCGGGGCGGCACGATCCTTGGCACGTCCCGCATGGACCCGTACGTCCACGGCGAAGGACGCTCGACGGTGCAGCCGACGCTGGACTCCGCCAGCCTGGACGGGCTCGTCGTGATCGGCGGGGACGGCTCACTCCGGTCGGCCGCCCGCCTCCACACCGAGGGTGTGCCCGTGGTCGGCGTCCCCAAGACGATCGACAACGACATCGGGCTCACCGACGTGACCTTCGGGTTCCACACCGCCGTCCAGATCGCCACCGAGGCCATCGATCGGCTCACGACGACCGCCGAAGCCCATCACCGCGTCATCCTCGTCGAGGTGATGGGACGGACCGCCGGGTGGATCGCGGCGTACGCGGGCATCGCCGGTGGAGCAGACGTCATCCTCGTCCCGGAGTTCCCCTACTCGATCGAGTCGGTGTGCGACATGCTGCGTGAGCGCCACGAACGCCGGGACTACTCCATCGTCGTCGTGGCCGAGGGGATCGACCCCCCCACCACGCCGGCGCGGATCCAGCGTGACTCGTTCGGCTTCGCCCGGCTGGGAGGCGTGTCGTACGACCTGGCCCCTCTCATCGAGGAGCAGACCGGCATCGAGACACGGGTGGTGGTGCTCGGGCACATGCAACGGGGTGGCACCCCCACCGCCTACGACCGGGTCCTGGCCACGAGGCTGGGGACGGCGGCGGTAGACCGCATCGCCGCCGGCGAGAGCGGAACGATGGTCGCCCTGCGCAACGACGAGATCATCTCGGTTTCGCTCGCAGACGCGTGCGCGACCCCGCGTCGCCTCACGCCCGACGTCTTCGACGTCGCCTCCACGTTCTTCGGCTGACCGCGCGGCCGAACCACCGCCGCCTGACCCTCTAGTCGCCGGCTGTGCCGGCTCGGAGCACATCGAGCGTCTCCTCGAGTTCGCCCGGGAGTGGCGAGACGACGACGATCTCGTCGCCGCTGGTGGGCTGGGGAAACGTGAGACGAACGGCGTGGAGCCACGTCCGGTGGAGGCCCAGGGACGGCGTGGACGTCGATCGATACACCCGGTCCCCCACCACCGGGTGGCCGATCGCGGCCATGTGCACGCGGATCTGGTGGGTCCGCCCCGTCTCGAGTCGCACGTCGGCCAGCGTCAGGCCGGGCAGGTCGAACACCTCCGACACCCGGTAGTGGGTGCGTGACGGCCGGCCGGTGGCCGCCACCCGCCGCCGGGTCGGGGTTCGCGGATCCCGCTCGATGGGGGCATCGATGGTCCCGGTCGGTGCCCCGAAGTGGCCCTCGACGAGGGCGAGGTACTCACGGGTCACCGCTCGGCGACGAAGCGCGTCCTGCAGGGCCGCCAGGGCCTCCGGCCGTTTGGCCACGAGGAGGGCCCCCGACGTGTCCCGATCCAGGCGGTGCACGAGGCCCCACCGCCCTGGCTCGCCCACCTCGAGCATCTCGGGCCAGCGGGCAACGAGGCCGGCTGCCAGCGTGGGGACCCGACTCCCCGCCCCGACGTGGACCACGAGCCCCGCGGCCTTGTCCACCACCGCCAGGTCGTCGTCCTCGTAGAGCACGCCGAACTCGACACTCGGGTCCGGGAGGTGGACGACGGCCTCGATCTCCGGCCACGAGACGCGCGCCCCCTCTGTGACCTTCGTCCGGGGCGACGCCGGCTCGAGGTCGAGCGTGGCCTCTCCGTCCTCTACCAGAGACCGCGCCACCGATCGGGTGACCGAGGCCAGTCGGGCCACGGTCAGGTCGAACCGCTTGCCGGCCAACTCCGGCGGGACGATCGCCTCAGGCACGGCGAAGGGAGGGCAGCGCCAGCAGGAGCATGAGGGCGATCCCGATGTTGATGGCTGCATCGGCCACGTTGAAGTTGGGGATGGCCCACAGTCGGATGAAGTCGATGACCCGGCCGTCGAGCAGGCCGTCCCCCCTGGTGAACCGATCGGTGAGGTTCCCGATCGCGCCCCCCAGGACGATCCCGAGCGCGATCAGTTCGCGGCGGGACTCGGCCGAGCGCACCATGCCGAGAACGATGCCGACGATCCCGACGCCGACGACGGCGATGATGGGTCCCGCGCCCCGGAAGAGTCCGAAGGCCGACCCCGAGTTCTCGGCGTACTCCAGGGAGAGCCAGCCGGGGATGAGCTCGACCGGGTTCCCGGGCAACGCCGCCTCGGCCCACCGCTTCGTGAGTTGGTCCCCGAGGACGATCAACCCCGCCAGGGCCAGGACGAGACGGTACCGGGAGGTCACCGCCGTTTGGAGGCGCACGCCACGCACAGCGTGCTGTGGGGCAACGCCCGCAGGCGGTCGATGGGGAT
The DNA here is from genome assembly GCA_041635475.1 of Acidimicrobiia bacterium. Taxonomy (GTDB): domain Bacteria; phylum Actinomycetota; class Acidimicrobiia; order Spongiisociales; family JAENVV01. The sequence continues at coordinate 140,670 of JBFKVA010000001.1, forward strand.
GGGGGCGCCACACGACTCGCACAGACCGTACGTGCCGTCCTCCATACGCTCCAGCGCGTGTTCGATCCTCTGCACCTGGCTCAGGCTCGTGGCGTCGAGCTGTCGCTCCATCTCGTACTCGAAGGCCAGGGTGCCGCCCTCCCCGGTCGACGGGTCGGGGATGCGTTCCGACGCCGCTTCGGACTCGAGGGACTCCTCGAGTTCCTTGCGATGCACCTCGATGATGTGGAGAAGTCGGGCGCGTTCGTCCTCCAACTCCTCACGGAGCTTCCGGACCGTCGATTCGGCGAGTTTCCGACTCATCGTCTCTCCTCTGTCTCCTCGGGCGCTCGATCCCGAGTGCCGCGGTGACCTCACGGGTCCCTCTGCCTGCCACCAAGACCGCCTTCCGACGGCTCCCGGTGCCCCGGCGGACCTCACATCTGGCGCCTGTGAGATCCGAGAGCAGCCGGAGCATAGCCTCGTTCGCCTTGCCACCTTCGGCGGCAGCGCTCACGCGCACCTTGACCGCGTCCCCGTACACCCCGACGACCTCACTTCGATTCGCACCAGCGACCACCCAGACGGAGACGAGTGTTCCCTCGGGGCAGGATTCGAGCATCCCGAGAAGGTACCCCTGCCGCCATCTTCGGACAAGCCGCCGGTCGCTTGAGCCCGGTCGTCCGAAAATGGTCTCCCGGCATGGTGGCCGGGGCGTTTACCATTCCCGCTCCCGACGTCACCCGAGGCCATGCCCACGTTCCACCGTGTCACCCCCCCAGCATCCATTCCCCAGGGGGAGTCCGATGTGCTCGAGTTGTGGCGGCGCACCGATGCCTTCCGTCGCAGCATCGACCAGCGCCCCGAGTCGAGTCGGTACAACTTCTACGACGGCCCGCCCTTTGCCACCGGCGACCCCCACTACGGCCACATCCTGGCCGGGGTCGTCAAGGACATCGTTCCCCGCTACTGGACGATGCGCGGCCATCGCATCGAGCGCCGGTTCGGGTGGGACACCCATGGGCTGCCCGCCGAGATGGAGGTCGAGAAGCAGCTGGGCATCTCCGGTCCCCGCGAGATCGCCGACTACGGCATCGACCGCTACAACGAGGCGTGCCGAGCCCTTGTCAACAGGACGACCGAGGTGTGGGAGGTCGTGACCGAACGGATCGGACGCTGGGTCGATTTCGAGAACGGCTACAAGACGCTCGACACCGACTTCATGGAGTCGGTGTGGTGGGTCTTCAAGGCGCTGTGGGACAAGGGCCTCGTGTACCGCGACTTCAAGGTGCTGCCGTACTCCTGGGGTGCCACCACCCCCCTCTCCAACTTCGAAGCCAGCCTCGACTACCGCGATGTCGACGACCCATCCCTCACCGTTCGACTGGAGGTCCTCGAGGGGAACGCCACGGTCCCGGCCGGCGATCACCTCCTCATCTGGACCACAACGCCCTGGACCCTCCCCTCCAACCTGGCGGTGGCGGTGGGCGAGGACATCACCTACGCCCGGGTCCACTCGGGCGACGACTGGTTCTGGGTGGCCGAATCGCTCGTCGCCGAGGTCCTCGGGGACGTCGCCGTCATCGACCGACTCGCGTCGGGATCGGATCTCATGGGCATCTCCTACCGGCCCCCCTTCGACTACTTCGGCGAGGAGCGCGACCGGGGCGCTTTCCGGGTCCTCGCCTCGGACTCGGTGACGACCGATGAGGGCACCGGCCTCGTCCACATGGCGCCCGCCTACGGCGAGGCGGACTTCCTGGCCCTCCAGCAGGCCGGACTCGACGTCCTCGTCGATCCCGTCGATGCCGGGGGGAGGTTCACGGCCGCCGTCCCCGACGTCGAGGGGATGCTCGTCAAGGACGCCGATCGGGTCCTCCTGCGGCTCCTTCGCAACCAGGGCCTCCTCGTTGCGGAAGGAACGGTCCGTCACTCCTATCCGTTCTGCGCGCGGACCGGTACCCCCCTCATCTACAAGGCGGTTCCCACCTGGTACGTGAGGGTCGAGGACCATCGGGATCGGCTCGTCGAACTGAACAGCCGGATCCACTGGGTGCCCGGGCACGTCGGGGAGAACCGGTTCGGGAACTGGCTGGAAGGAGCCCGCGACTGGGCCGTGTCCCGCAACCGCTACTGGGGGTCGTGCATACCGGTGTGGCACTGCCCCAACGACCACTACACGTGCATCGGTTCGATCGACGAGTTGGAACAGCTCTCGGGGGTTCGGCTCGACGATCTCCACAAACACATCGTCGACCCGGTCATCTTTCCGTGTCCCGAGTGTGAGGAGGCCGCCGAACGGGTCCCGGAAGTCCTCGACTGCTGGTTCGAGTCGGGCTCGATGCCGTACTCGCAGCTCCACTACCCGTTCGAGAACGCCGACACCTTTGACGCCCTGTTCCCCGCCCAGTTCATCTCCGAGGGCATCGACCAGACTCGAGGGTGGTTCTACACCCTCGTGGTCCTCGCCGGTCTCGTGTCCGATCGCGAGGCCTTCTCGAACTGCATCGTCTTCGGCCACATCCTGGCCGAGGACGGTCGCAAGATGTCCAAGAGCCTCCGCAACTACCCGGATCCCAGTGCCGTCCTCGACGAGTTCGGGGCCGACGCCCTCCGGGCGTACCTCATCAACTCCCCCGTCCTGCGGGCCGAGCCGCTCCGTTTCTCCGAGCGGGGGGTGCGGGAGGTCGTCCGGACCGTGCTCCTCCCCCTGTGGAACGCCTACTCGTTCTTCACGACGTACGCCGAGGCCGACGGCATCACGGACGAGGACCTGGCCGCAGCCCCCGACCTCGCCGACCGACCCGAGTTGGATCGGTGGCTGCTGTCGTCACTCCAGAGCCTCGTCGGCCGCGCGAACCGGGAGATGGAGGGGTACTACCTCTACAACGTCATCGAGCCGACGCTGGCATTCATCGACGACATGACGAACTGGTACATCCGGCGGTCACGTCGGCGGTTCTGGCGTTCCCGATCGGAGGACGATGCCGACAAGCTTGCGGCGTTCGCCACGCTCCACGAGGCCCTCGTGACCTTCTCGAAGGTGCTGGCCCCGGTCCTGCCGTTCGTGACGGAACAGCTCCACCAAGGGCTGGTGGTCGGCCACGACCCGTCCGCACCGGACTCGGTCCACCTTGCCGACTACCCGATCGCCGACACGTCGAGCATCGACCCCGACCTGGAGGCTGCGATGGCGGCGATTCGTACCGCGGTACGACTTGGCCACAACCTCCGCAAACAACATGGGATCCGGGTCCGCCAACCGCTCACCGAGCTCACCGTTCTCACGTCGGACGCTGCCGTGCGCCGCGCCATCGAGTCGCACGTGGACCTCATCGCCGAGGAGTTGAACGTCAAGACCGTGGCCGTTCGGTCCGATGAGACGGCGCTCGTGGACCTGACCGCCAAGCCGGACTTCAAGACCCTGGGCCCCCGGCTCGGTGCGGATGTCAAGGTCGTGGCGGCCGGACTTGTCGAACTCGACTCCTCGGAGATCGCCGCCATCCTGGCCGGCGCCAGCTGCACCGTCGCTGGGCACGAGATCGGGGCCGACGACCTCATCATCCAGCGCACGCCTCGGGACGAGGTCGTGGTGGCGAGCGACAAGGACCTCAGCGTCGCCCTCGATACCCACATCTCCGAGGCGCTGGAGGTCGAGGGTCTCGCTCGGGAGCTCATCTCCCAGGTCCAGCGTCTACGCCGCGACGCCGACCTTGCCGTCACCGACCGCATCACGCTGTCGTGGGCCTCCGATGACGAGGCCGTGCGTGAAGCCGTTCGCCGGCATGAGTCGTTGATCGTGCGGGAGGTCCTGGCCGACGCGCTCGATGACCGCGGCGGGGACCCGATCGATCTCCTCGGTCATGACCTTCGGCTCGCCGTCCACCGGGCCGCACCGGCCCAGGGGTAGGAGCCGCCGACACTTCGACCGGCTGCGTGCGCTGCGCGACGTCCCGGGCGGGCGGCTCCCTAACGCTCCCAGGGGCGCCGGGGACGGGAGGCCTCGGCGACGTCGGTTTCGGGGCCCGGAGCAGGGGTTGGATCCTCGGAAGGCGGCGGGGTCGGCGCCGGGGCCTCGGAGGCCACCGGGGCTGGCGGAGCCGGCGTCTCGGCGTCTCCCTCGGCCACGGCTTCGCCGGGGCGAGCAGCCTCGACCAGTGCGCCGACCTGGCCCTCCATGATCCCGAAGGCCTCCTGGGAGGCCGTGAGTGCTTTGTGGACGCGCGCCCGGATCGTGGCCAGCTCACCCCGGAGCCGCTCGTAGCCGACGAGGAGTCGGTCCCGGTCGGCGACCTGCTCGGGTGTCAGACCCGACCCAATCCCGGCCTGCTGCGCCCGCGCCCGGGCCTCGGACACGATCTGTTCAGCCTGCCGCTTGGCGGCCTGGAGGATGCGCCGTGCCTCCTCGTTGGCGGTGGCGGCATCCCGGACGCCGGCCGGTGTCGAGCCGGCGTCGGCGAGCCGGGCGTCGCGATCCCTGATCATCTGCTGGTACTCGGCAACCGACACGATGACTTCCTCGAGGAAGACGTCGACCTCGTCCTCGGCGTAGCCCCGGAAGGAGGCGGTGAAGGTCTTCTGTTCGATCTCTTTGGGCGTCAGCGGCATGATCGCTACCTCGTCGTCAGCAGATGAAGTTCTGGAGCAGGTTCAACGCAAGGAATAGTACGAGCGGTGACAGGTCCAGCCCGGCACCTCCGATCGTCACCGGCGGCATGATCCGGCGGATCGGGGCAAGGAGGGGCTCCGTGACCACTCGCAAGCCCCGCTGCACGGCACCGATCGGATGATCACCCGGCACTCGGAACCAGCTGAGCACGATGGCCCCGAGCAGAATCAGCGTGTAGATGCTGATCAGTTGACAGATGAGGGTCACCGGCCCTCGATCTCCAACTCGTAGAGTCCCATGTCGGCGAGGAATCGTTTCTCTTCGCGGCCAAGGGTGATACGAGGTGGGAGGACGAGGATCACCCCGGTGCCGATCTTGCGCATCGACCCGTCGAGGGCGTAGGTGAGACCGGTGGCGAAGTCAACGATCCTGCGTACGAGATCGGGTTCCGCTTCGCGGAGGTTGAGCACGACCGGGGTGCGCTCGCGGATGTGGTCCGCCAGGCCCTTGGCGTCGTCGAACGAGTGCGGGGCTATCACTTCGGGCTGGCGGTCCAAGGAGTTCATCGGCCGCACCGACCGGACGGGGCCATCTTCGGCGGGACGCAGCGTGCGGGCCACGGTTCTCTGGTCGACGGCCCGGCGCGACTGCGTCGGCGGCTCCACCCGGCGCCCCACGAGGGGTTCCATCCCGGCCCCGACTCGATGGATCTCATCGCCGGAATCGGGCGCGGTCGCCCGTCGGGTGGGTGCCGGTCCTTGCACCGGTGCGGTGGGCGGAAGCTCACCGGGCTCTTCGTCGACGAGCCCCAGGTACACCATTGTTGTCCGCCAGAACGACATGCACGTCTCTCTTCACTCTTGGCGCGGCCCAAAGATAGTGGTCCCAAGGCGTATTGCCGTGGATCCCTCCTCGATGGCCACTTCGTAGTCGCCGGACATCCCCATCGAGAGCCCGGTCACTGAAGGATGGTCGGCCACCACCTCGTCGCGCAACTCTCGCAGCGCCCTGAACCAGCGACGACTCGCCTCCGGCTCCGGGTCGAACGGTGGCAGGATCATGAGTCCCACGACGTCGACGCCCAGTGACGCGCATGCGTGGAGGAGCGGGCGCACGCCACCCGGAGGGACACCGCCCTTCCGGTCCTCCCCGGCCAGGTTGACCTGGACGTAGGCGGGACGGCTGGTGGGTGCCCACGCTCGGGCCAGCCGTTCGCTGTCGAGGGAGTGGAGGGTCGCCACCAGCGGGGCCACCACGTTGACCTTGTTGCGCTGGAGGTGCCCCACCATGTGCCACTCGACGTCCGACGGCAGGAGCGGCGCGTGTTCGACGAGTTCCTGGGCACGGTTCTCACCGAACACCCTGTGCCCGGCGTCGTACACCGCCCGAATACGTTCGGGTGGCTGGCGCTTGGAGATCGCCACGACCTGGATGCTCGACGGGTCCCGCCCCACACGCCGGGCGGCGGCGGCAACTCGCTCCCTGACCTCGATGAGCCGGTCGGGGATCATGGAACCCACCCTATCGCTCCCAGCCGGTGTTCCGTCCTGTCCCGTCGGTGGGAGTACCAGCCATCACCGCATCGGGTGCACCCTCCGACCGCCTCCACCTCGACGCCCGGAAGGGCGGCCCGTACGACCCGTTCGAGGTCGACCGAGGTGGTGCCCCAGGTGGTTTCGGCGACAGCGTTCGGGAACGCCGACACCACCTCCGGGCCCACTTCGAAGCAGCACGGTCCGATGAACGGGCCGAGCAACGCCCTCGTCGGGGGTGCCCCGGCGTCGACCATCACTTCGGCCACCCGCTCCACCACCCCATCTCGTGCCCCCCGCCATCCGGCGTGGGCCACGCCCACGGCGCCGGGGCCATCGATGACCACGCCGACGCAGTCCGCGGTGCGCACCGCGCAGGGGAGACCGCGCACCGCGGTGACGACGCCGTCACCGTCGAGACGGATCGGGCTGTCCACGACGTGGACGTCCGCGCCGTGGACCTGGGTGAGAAGCGTCCACTCGGCGGCAATGCCAAGGTGGGCCGCCACCGCGGCACGGTCGAGCGGGTCGTTCATGTCGCCGTCGGCGGCCCCGGTGAAGGCGGCGCCGGGGCGAACGATCATCCCTGCACGAACGCGGGGATCCCGAGGTCGTCGTCGTCGTCGAACCGGGATGAGCCCGTCGCCGAGGCCGTCGACCCCCGGGGCTTGCGCTGGGCGTCGAGGCCGGCCGCAATGACCGTCACCTTGAGGTCCTCGCCCAGGCTGTCATCGAGAACGGCCCCGAAGATGATCTCGGCTTCCTGGTCGCAGTGGTCGTTGACCACAGAGGCCGCGATGTTCACCTCGTGGAGGGACATCGTGGACGGGCCGGCGATGGAGAGCAGCACACCCTTGGCTCCCTCCATGGACGTCTCGAGGAGCGGGCTGGCGATGGCTCGCTCGGCCGCCTGCTTGGCCCGTTCGTCACCTGACGACTTGCCGATCCCCAGGACGGCTGATCCGGCGTCTTCCATGATCGTCCTGACGTCGGCGAAGTCCACGTTGATGAGGCCGGGAGTCGTGATGAGATCCGTGATGCCGCCAACGCCGGCGGTGAGCACCTCGTCGGCCAGACGGAAGGCCTCGATGATGGGCATCCGGGCGTCCACCACTTCGAGGAGGCGGTTGTTGGGGATGACGATGAGCGTGTCGACGGCCTCTCGCAGGTTCTGGATGCCCTGCTCGGCCTGGAGCGAACGACGACGGCCCTCGAAGCCGAAGGGGCGGGTCACGACGCCGACGGTGAGGGCACCCATCTCCTTGGAGATCTCCGCCACGATCGGCGCTCCGCCGGTGCCGGTGCCCCCGCCTTCACCGGCCGTCACAAACACCATGTCGGCTCCGGTGAGGACCTCCTGCAGTTCCTCGCGGTGGGCCTCGGCGGCCGCCCGCCCCACGTCGGGGTTGGCCCCGGCGCCCAAGCCGCGGGTGATGTCACGTCCCAGGTCGAGCTTGATGTCGGCGTCGGACATGAGCAGGGCCTGGGCGTCGGTGTTGACCGCGATGAACTCCACGCCGCGGATCCCCGCTTCGATCATTCGGTTCACGGCATTGACGCCACCGCCGCCGACGCCGACGACCTTGATGACGGCGAGGTAGTTCTGGGGCGCGGAGTGGCGGGAGCTCATCGAGGTCCTCCTCTGGAATGGTGTGGCATCGCGGCGCAGTGTAGGTACTGACCTCGACCTCGACCAACGATCTGGGGTGATCTCATCTTGGAGTTGAGATCATTTCCCGGGTCGCTCATACGTCCGGCCCGGCCGGGGTCTCGATGGCCGGCCGGGTGGGGGCGATGAGGTGCACGACACTGTCGGCCGGGACGCCGCGCTCGACGAGCGCCATGAGGGCTGCGGCCTTCTCGAGCATCTCGACGGGACGGCCCAGTCGCACCCGCATCCCCGGTACGTCGAACCACAACTCCCCCTCGTGCTCACTGAGCGCCCCCCGGGCTGCGATGGCCGGATCGAGCGCCGTGAAGAAGACCACCGCCCCCCGGGCCCGCTCGTCGTCGAGCACGCCTCCCGGCTCCACGGGCTCGAGGCCGTCCAGCCGAGCCGTGGGGACGCCGGCGTCGAACCCCGCGGAGGGCAGGACGGTGCCGTCCGCGGCGACGAGGAGAAGGACGGACTCGGACTGGACCCAGGCGATCGCCGAGCGTTCGATGACGGCCACCTCGACGGTGTCCGGGAACACGATGCCCACGGTGGCATCCGCGATCCATGGATCCTGGCGAAGGGCTTGCTCGACCTGCGAGCCGCGGATGAACACGAGCGGGCGTCCGACCACCACATCGGCCTCGGCCAGCACCCGATGCGCCGACGAGTTCGTCACGCCGAAGATCGTCAGGGTCTCGAGCTGGAACGTGGGGCTCTGCACGAACCACCCGGCGGCGACGAGGAGGGCTCCCACGCCCAGCCACTTCACGAAGGCGACGAGCGACCGACGGGCCGCCCCCTCGGTGACGTCGCGCCGGCGGGCTGCCAGCCGGGGGTCGATGCTCACGCGTCGAACCCCACGAACCGGATCTCGGGCTCGAGCCGGATTCCGGTGCGGGCTTCGACCGTCGCCCGCACCTCGGCCATGAGGTCGTGGATCTCCTCGGGGGTGGCCGTGGGGTGCGCCTCGATGAAGTTGGCATGCCGATGCGAGACGTGGGCCCCGCCCCGGGAGAGGCCCTTGAGGCCGAGTTCGTCGATGATCCGGCCGGCGGCGTCCCCCTCGGGGTTGCGAAAGACGCTTCCGGCATTGAGCGTCCCCCCCGGCTGGTGGTGCCGGCGCCAGCGGCTCACCTCACGCATCGCCGCTTCCTCGGCCTCCGTCGTGGACGGGACACCGCGGAACCGGGCCGACAGGACGATGTCGTCGTCCGTGAGGTCGGAGTGCCGGTACGCCAGCCCCAACTCGTCGGGGCCGCGGCGCGACTTCTCTCCTCGACGGAGGTTCCACGTCGTGGCGTGGGCGAGGACGTCCCTCGTCTCGGTGCCGTGGCACCCTGCGTTCATCCGCACCGCACCGCCCACGCTCCCCGGGATGCCCACGAAGAACGAGAGCCCCCCGACCGCCTCGTCGGCGGCCCGGCGGGCCACCTGGGGAAGGGGGACCCCGCCGGGGGCCTCGAGGTGCGAATCGTCGATCGTGATCTCCGACGGGGCGTGTTGCAGGTGGATGACGAGGCCCGGGAACCCGCGGGAGGCGACCACGAGGTTCGATCCCCGGCCGAGGACGAGCACGGGGACGTCGGGGGGGACCAGGATCTCGAGGGACTCGGGCGTCGTCGCCGGGTAGTACCAGGCGGCCACGCCTCCCCGGCGGTACGTGGTGAAGGGCGCCAAGGGCACGTCCTTGCGGACGCGCCCGGCAGCAACGAGGTCGGCGAACTCGATCATGTTCGCCCCGAGAGCGACCTCACGAGTTCGTCGGGCAGGAGGGTGACGTCGCCAGCCCCCAGGGTGAGGACGAGGTCGCCGTCGCGCAGGTCGTCGGCGATGGCCGCCACGACGTCACCCTTGTGGGGAACGTAGCGCACGTTGGCGCCGGTTCGTAGGCGCGCGGCGTCGGCGACGAGGCGTCCGGACACACCGGGTTCGGGGTGCTCGCGCGAGCCGTAGACGTCGGTCACGACGAGCTCGTCGACCCCGTCGAACGCCTGGCCGAACTCGCGGGCGAGCAGCCTCGTCCGTGAGTAGAGGTGGGGCTGGAAGATCGCCCAGATCCTCGACCACGACCCGGCCCGGGCGGCGCGGACCGTGGCCAGGACCTCGGTCGGGTGATGGGCGTAGTCATCGATGATCGTCACCCCGGCCACCCGGCCCCGTACCTGGAACCGACGGGCAACACCGCCGAAACCCGCCAGGGCGGCCGCCGCCCCCGCGTAGTCGCCACCCGACTCCCCGATGAGGGCGACGGCTCCCGCCGCGTTCCTGGCCGTGTGGAGTCCCGGCCGGCCGACCCGCACCGGAAGGCGCTCCCCGCGAGGCGATCTCAACCTGAAGTCGACATGTAGTTCCGCCTCCTCCACATCCTCCACCCCCCAGGCGGCGTCGGGGTGGGTCCCGTAGGACACACCCCCGGCTCGTTCGAGGACCCGCTCCGCGCCGGGATCGTCGATACAGGCCACGACCGGGCCCTCGACTCCCCGAGCCACCTCGACGAACGCGTCCTCGAGGGCCTCGATGCTTCCGAAATGCTCGACATGGTCGGCTTCGACGTTGGTGATGACGAGGCCCCGCAGATGGAGGGAGAGGAACGTCCGGAACGCCTCGTCGGCTTCGAGGACGAACAGCGTCGGGTCTGCGAACCCGGCGTTGGAGCCTTCGTCGACCAGCGTCCCCCCGACCACGAAGGAGGGGTGTTCGCCCACACCGCGCAGGGCGGCAACGAGCAGGGCGGTCGTCGACGTCTTGCCGTGGGTGCCGGTGGCTGCGATCGCCGGCATGACCTCGGTGATCGCCCCGAGGAGACGGGGGCGGTCCCACACCGGGATGCCGGCGGCGGCGGCCGCCCTGAGCTCAGGGTCATGGGGAGGAACCGCCGAGGACGCCACGACGACGTCGGACCCTCCGATCGCCTGCGGACGGTGCCCGGTCCACGTCTCGACACCGACCTCTTCGAGGGCGGTGAGCGCGGGGCCACCGACGAGGTCCGACCCGGTGACCTCGTGCCCGGCCTGGGCGAGGAGACGGGCCAGGCCGCTCATGCCGGCTCCCCCGGCGCCGATGAGGTGAATCCGACGAACGTCGTCACCGAGCAGCATCGAGCAACTCCTCGGCGATGACGGCCGCCGCGTCGGGCTTCCCGATCGCGGTCGCGGCCGCGGCCATCGCCGACCGAGTGGCGGGGGAGGTCACCGTCTCGACGACGACGACGCCGAGTCGGTCGAGGTCGGCCTCGGACACGACCCGGGCCGCCCCGGCCCTTTCGAGGAACGCGGCCGAGGCCGCCTGATGCCCCCTCGAACCAAACGCCCCGGGGATGAGGATCGATGGTGTCCCGGTCGCGGTGACCTCGGCCACCATGCCCGACGCCCTCGACACGACGAGGTCGACGGCCGCGAAAAACCACTGCATCTCATCCTCGAATCCGACAACCCGCCACGGTAGTGGGAGCGGGCCCGTGCGCTCGCGGACCCCCTCGGCGAACCGGCGTCCGGCGAGATGCAGGACCTGGACCCCGGCGGCGGCGAGGTCCTGCGCGGCCGCGATCATCGCCTCGTTGATCGGGCCCGAACCCAACGAGCCCCCGACGATGCCGACGGTCGGGCGGCCCGGCTCGAGGCCGTAGCGCTCACGTGCGGGCGCTCGCAGGGCCGGTCGGTCGAGCCGGGCGATGGCCGCCCGAATCGGGTTCCCGACGTGGACCGCCCGCCGGGCTCCCGGGGTCTCGGGGAAGGACGTGAACGTGACCTTGGCCCACCGTCCCATGACGCGGTTGGCCAAACCGGCGTGGGCGTTCTGTTCGTGGAGGTACAGCGGGATGCCCAGCCGACGGGCTGCGATCCCGGCGGGGACCGCCACGTAGCCGCCGGTGGCCAGGAGCACGCCCGCTCCCCTGGCGTGCAGTGCCTCGGCGAAGACGCGCGACGCGGCCCAGACGGAGGCGGGGATCCCAAGGTTGCGAGGAGTCAGCGAACGCTCGAGGCCGCGCACATCGGCCGACACGAGCTCGATCCCGGCGGCGGGCACGGCAGTCGCCTCGAACCGGGTCCCGCCCAGGAAGACGACGTCGGCCCGATCCCCCACCGCCTCGGCCACCGCCAGGGCCGGGAAGACGTGCCCGCCGGTGCCTCCTGCAGCCAGCGCAACAACGGTCATCGCCCTCGACCGGAGACGCCGTGGGCGGCGATGTTGAGCAGGACGCCCACGGCCCCCATGGTCATGATGAGCGAGCTCCCTCCCCAGGACACGAAGGGGAGGGTCATCCCGGTGATGGGGATGATCCCGGTGACACCGCCGATGTTCACGAAGGCCTGGACACCCAGCCACGTCGTGATCCCGGCCGCCACCATGGTGCCGAATCGATCGGGTGCCCGCATGGCGATGGCCACTCCCAGCAGGGTGAGGGCGGCGAACAGCGAGACCACGAACACCGCGCCGGCGAACCCCAGTTCCTCGCCGATGATCGAGAAGATGAAGTCGGTGTGAGCGTTGGGCAGGTAGTCCCAGCGGGATCGGCTCGTTCCCAGCCCCACCCCGGTGGGGCCGCCCGATCCGAGGGCCAGGAGGGACTGGTTGAGGTGGTAGGCGATGCCGCTCGTGTCGACGCCGGGGTTGAGCCAGGCGCTCACCCGGGCCAAGCGGTACGGAGCGACGACGGCCAGCAGGGCAGCCGCCGCCATCCCTCCCAGGCTGAAGAGCCCCACCGACCACAGGGGCGCCCGCGAGGTGAACAGGACACCAAACGCGATCGCCCCGATGAGGACGGTCGTTCCCAGGTCGGGCTGGGCCATGACGAGGACTGCCACCAGGCCCACCACGACGAGCAGGGGGGTGAACACATGTCCGAACTCCCCGAGTTCGCCCCGTTCCTCCTTGCGGGCGTAGAGGGAAGCGAGGAGGACCACCACCCCGAACTTGGCGATCTCCGAGGGTTGCACGTCGATGATCCCGAGGTCGATCCACCGCGAGGAACCGCCGGCGCTGCGCCCCATGAACAGGACGAGGACGAGGCCTGCCATGGAGACGGCCCATATGACACCCGCCAGGCGCCGGTAGGCACGGTACGGGACGCGGGCGGTGAGCAGCATGACGATGACACCGATCCCGACGGCGATCGCTTGGCGCATCCAATGCGACAGAATCGCTCCATCGGTCTCGGCCGCCATGACCGACGACGCCGACAGGGTGGCACCGAGCCCGATCACGAGGAGGACCCCGACCACCGATTGGAGGAAGATCCGGGTGCGGTGGTTGGCTTCGGCGTTCACCGCCGACGACTTGGCCGCCGTTCGCCGGGTGGAGATCGAGGTGACAGAGCTCATGCGTCGTCCTGCATCATGCCGCGAACCGCCTCGATGAACGCGTCACCTCGGTCGACGTAGGAGGCGAACATGTCGAAGCTGGCACAACCGGGGGCCAGGAGCACGACGTCGCCCGGCTGGGCCAGCGCCCGCGCCCGCACGACCGCCTCGACCATCGTGGACGCCACCGGCAGCGACGGGTCGACCGCGGCCAGCTCGCCACTCGCTTCCCCGATCCCGACAGCGGCCCGGAGGGTCGGCTCGGCCAGGAGGGGCGCCAGGTCGAGTCCCTTGTTGCGCCCACCAAGAATCGCCACCACCGAGGGGAAGGCCCGGATGGCCGAGGCGGCGGCATGGGGGTTGGTGGCCTTGGAGTCGTTGACGTAGGTGACACCATCCACTTCGCCGACGATCTCGCGTCGATGGCGACCCGGGTGGAACGCTGCCACCACCGTGCGGATCCCGTCCTCGGTGGCCCCCAGGGCCACCGCAGCCGCAGCGGCGGCCGCCAGGTCGAGGCCGTAGGCGTCATCGACCGGGGGGATGACGGCGGCCGGGATGACGAACTCGCCGACCTCGAGCCCGGCCGGGGAGAACCCCACGCCTCCGTCCGGGACCCTCCGACCCGAGGCGGGGATGGTCGTGGCCCGGGAGGAGGCGGCGACGAGAGAGGCCTCGGGGTCGTCGGCGGCGTAGACGAGTGTGTCCTGGGGTCCCTGATGCTCCGTGACCCGGGCCTTGGCAGCTGCATACCTGGCGAACGTGCCGTGCCAGTCGAGGTGGTCGTCCGCAATGTCGAGGAGGACCGCCACCTCGGCATGGAAGCGATCGATGAACCGCAGCTGGAAGCTCGACGCTTCAACGACGAGGACGTCCACGTCCAGGTCCTCGGCGTCACACAGGGCGGTACCGATGTTGCCGACCGCGGCCGATCGCAGGCCTGAAGCTCGCAGCATGTCGTCGATGAGCGTCGTCACGGTGGTCTTGCCGTTGGTGCCTGTCACGGCCGCCATCGGCACATCGAGGACGGTCGACGCCAGTTCGATCTCGGACCACACCGGGATCCCTGCTCGCAGGGCCGCGGTGATCGGCTCCCCGTGCTCGGGGAACCCGGGGCTGGCCACGACGAGGGTGACGTCGACGAGGAGGTCGTCGACCCAGTCGCCGGAGATCACGGGGAGACCCTCGACCGCGCCGTGCACGGAACGGTCGTAGACCCGGGCCGACACACCGCGGCGACCGAGGAACCGGACGATGGCCGAGCCGGACACCCCGGCCCCGAGGACGAGGATCACAGGATGCCGCCCGAGTTGACGATGAAGTCGCCGTAGAAGGCCCCGAGCCCGAGGGCCACGCACAGAGCGGCGATGATCCAGAACCGGACGATGATCGTGGTCTCGGGCCACCCTCGGAGTTCAAACGCATGGTGGATGGGAGTCATGCGGAAGATGCGTCGCCCGAAGCCGCGGAACGCTATGACCTGGAGGATGACCGTGATCGTCTCCCACACGAACAACCCGCCGATGAGCACGAGGAGGAGGTGGGTGTTGGTGAGGAGGGCGAGGGACGCCAGGCTGCCTCCCAGGGCCTGGGAGCCGACGTCTCCCATGAAGATGCGAGCCGGTGCCGCGTTCCACCAGAGGAACCCCAGCGTGGCGGCGAAGAGCGCGGCCGCGAACCGGGCGAGGTCTATGGCGCTGAGGTCGAGGGCGAGTTCGGTCCCGTAGAACCCGGCGTTGCGGAACATCCAGTACGTGATGATGGAGTAGGCGCCGAACGACAGGGCCCCGGACCCGGCGACGAGCCCGTCGAGGCCGTCGGCGAGGTTCACCGCGTTGGCGACCCCCGTGAGCATGAAGAGCACGAGGAGCGCGAACACGACGACGGGCAGGGAGATCCCGAGGGGACGCACGAAACCGATGGTGGCCGGGACCCCGGCCGCCACCGCGCCCCAGGTGAAGAGGCCGGCGACCACGAGCTGCCCGCCGAACTTGGCCCGCTTGTTCAAACCGAGATTGCGTTCGGCCCGCACCTTGGAGAGGTCGTCGAGGAACCCGATGAGGCCCATGCCGAGGAACGCGAACAGCGCGAGGAGTCCGCCGGGGGACGCCGAGCGCAGGGTCACCTCGAAGCCGACGCCGGAGGTGAACAGGGACACGTGGGACACGGCGTACCCGACGGTGACGGCCACGATCATGACGAGGCCGCCCATCGTGGGGGTTCCGTGTTTGTGGAGGTGACCCTCGACCTCCTCCCTGATGAACTGGCCGATGTTGTGGGCGCGGAGGAACCGGATGGCCAGTGGGGTGACGAGGACGGTGACCACGAAGGACACCGCGGCAGCGACGAGCATTGAAATCATCGATGCATCTCCTCGAGAATCGACCGGGCAACGTCCGAGTCGTCGAACGGGATGGTACGACCTGCCACCTCTTGGGTCGTCTCGTGGCCCTTGCCGAGGATGAGGACGGTGTCACCGCTGCCGGCCAACCCCAGGGCGCCCTCGATGGCGGCCCGCCGGTCGGGTTCCTCGATGACGTCGGCGTTCCCTCCCTCGGTGCCGGCCCGAAGCTGGGCGATGATGCCCGAGGGGTCCTCCCACCGGGGGTTGTCGGAGGTGAGCACGACGACGTCCGCCGCCGCCGCGGCTCTGCCCATCGGCTGTCGTTTCTCGCGGTCTCGGTCCCCCCCGGCGCCGAGGACCACTATCACCCGTCCGGGGGTGAGGTCGCGGGCCGACGCGATGACCGCTGCCACGCTCTCGGGTCCGTGGGCGTAGTCGACGATCACCGCGAAGTCCTGTCGGGCGTCGATCGGTTCGAACCGACCCGGCACCTTCGGTGCCTCGGCCAGGCCGGCGGCGATCACACTCGGCTCGATTCCGATGACCATGGCGAGGCCGGCTGCCACGAGGCAGTTCTCGACCATGAACCTGCCACCCATCGGCAGCATGACGGGAACGGCCACTCCCCCAAGGTGGAGGTCGAAGGAGGTCGAGTCGATGGTGGTGTCCACGTTGGAGGCGAGGACGTCGTGTCCCACTTCCAGGGACGAGTAGCGGTCGGCCAGGCGCTGCCCGTGGGGGTCACCGACGTTGATGACCCGGGTCTCGCATCGATCGAACAGGCGGGCCTTGGTCTCGAAGTAGTCGTCAAGGTCCCGATGGAAGTCGAGGTGGTCGCGGGAGAGGTTCGTGAACCCGACGGCTGCGAACCGCACCCCGTCGACCCGGTGGAGCGCCAGGGCGTGGCTCGACACCTCGAGTGCGACGGAGTCGACGCCGTCGTCACGCAAGGACGCCAGGAGGCGGTGAAGGTCCGACGCCTCCGGTGTCGTCCTCGGGAGCGGTTGCCGGAGACCTCCCCGAACCACCCCCGTCGTGCCGATGCAGACGGGGCTGTAACCGGCCGCCTGCAGGATCGAGGAGACGAGGTAGCTCACGCTCGTCTTGCCGTTGGTGCCGGTCACCCCGATCACCGTCAGGTGGTCGCTGGGACGCCCGTGGACGAGGTGGGCAAGCGGACCCAAGGCCCGGCGGGTGTCCTCGACGACGACCTGGGGCACGTCCGTGTCGACGACCCGGGTCACGCAGGCTGCACTCCCCGCCGGGAGGTCGCCGACGAAGTCGTGGCCGTCGACACTGGCGCCCTCCACGGCCACGAAGAGCGATCCCGCCGTGGCCGACCGGCTGTCGTGTGTGACGTCGGTGATGGTCACGTCCGGGTGGCCGACGATGGTCCCGGCCACCTCCTTGGCGAGGCGGACCAACTGCTCAGGCATCCGGCTCGACGCCAAGGGCGTGGAGCGCCTTGAGCATCACCTCGGAGAACACGGGAGCGGCGGCCTGTCCGCCGAAGTAGCCGTCGATCGGCTCCTCGATGAGGACCGCCACGACGAGGCGGGGATCGTCGATGGGCGCCATGCCGATGAACGAGGCCATGAAGCGATCTTCCTGGTACTGCCCGTCCTCGTAGACGCGCGAGGTCCCGGTCTTGCCCCCCACGGCGTACCCGTCGACGGCGGCCGCCTTGCCGGTGCCGCGCTCGGACTCGACCACCCCCCGCAGCAGCGACCGCATGGTGGTTGCCACGGATTCGTCGAGGACACGCCGCCTCGTCACCTCCGGCACCGTTGTGCCGTCCGGGCCGTGGACCTCCGCCACGAAGTGGGGCTGGACCCACTCCCCCCCGTTGGCCACGACACCGAACGCCGTCGCCATCTGCAGGAGGGAGGCGTTGACGGCGTACCCGATGGCCGCCGACGGCCCGCACGTCGTGCAGCTCGGATCCATGTTCACCTGCCCCGCCGGCTCACCGGAGTAGTCGACGCCGCTGGCCGCACCGAAGCCGAAGGACTCGAGATAGGCGGCGTGCGAGGCGAAACCGAGGCGGCCCTGAACGAGGATGGTCCCGACGTTGGACGAACGGGTGACGATGTCACGAACCGACATGACCTCTGTCTCGGTTCGGTACACGTCGACGAATCGCCACGGGTCGTCGGGCCGTTTCGGGTCCTCGAACTCGATGAATGGGGCGACCGTGAACTGGTGTTCGGGAGTGACGACGCCTTCTTGGAGGGCGGCCGAGATGGTGACGAGCTTCATGGTCGACCCCGGCTCGAACAACGACCGCACGGCCATGTTCTCCATGCGTCGCAGAAGGGAGTCGGGGTCGAGGGATCCACGGTCGTTGGGATCGAAACCGGGGGTCACGACGAGGGAGAGGATCTCACCGGTGTCGGGGTCGAGGATGACGACGGCGCATCGCTTGCCGCGGGTTCGTTCCAGGGCGCTGGCGCATGCCTGTTCCGACACGGTGTTGAGCGAGAGGTCGATCGTGGTCACCAGGTCGAGGCCGGGCTCCCCCTCCACCTCGACGATGTCCCCGTGGAGGATCGTGACCCCTTTGAGGCTCGCCTCGTACTGCACGTAGCCCTTGCGTCCCGTGAGCTGCTCGTCGTACTCGTACTCGAGACCCTCGATCCCCTCACCGTCGACGTCGACGAACCCCACCACATGGCCGGCGGCCGAGCCCGCCGGGTAGACCCGCATTGGTTCGGCAACCCCGGCGATGCCGGGGAGGTCGAGGGCGAGCGCTCGTTCGGCCGCGGCCGGCTCGACCTGGCGCTTGATGAACACGAAGTTCGTGTCCTTCTGCAGCTTCTCCTGCACCTCGGACGCCGGAATCCCCAAGGCGCCGGCAAGGGCCAGGGACGTCCCCACGACGTCCTCCACCTGATGGGGATGGGCGTAGATCGAGGTCGCGTCGATCGTGAAGGCAAGGACCCGACCCTCACGGTCGTAGATGGTGCCCCGGCGCGGAGAGAGTTCAACGGTGCGGAGGCGCTGGGCGAGGCCCTCTTCCTGGTACTCGGCGGCGCGTACGACCTGGATGTCGAAGAGTCGGACGGTGACTGCCGCCCACACGAGGGTCAAGGCCAGGCCGAGGACGAGGAGGCGTCGCTCGCCGGGACGTCTGGCCATGGTCAGGTCGTCGGCCGGGGCTCGGCACCTGGGGTTGCCACGGTCGGGCGATGGGGAAGCACGCCGGTTCCGCGGGGGATCATCGTCAGGGTCGGCCCACCCGTCGCACACCCGGGCCGATGGCCCCTCATGGTGATGCCGTCACGAGTTCCGCGGTCCATGTCGTCTCCGCAGGCGTGTGCACACCGGGAGCGACGAGGGTCTCGAGGCGAATGGTTGGGATCTCCATGCCGAGCAACTCCGCTTCCCGTGCGATTCTCTTGGGGGACCGCAGCCGTGCGATCTCGAGGCGCAATGTATCGGAGTGGGCCTCCGCGACGGCGACTTGTGCCCGCAGCTGGGAGAGCTCGACGGCCTGGGCGTTGAGGGAGCTCTGGGAGTACACGACCCCCAGGAACCCGATGGCGAGCATGAGGACGTAGATGGCCCAGGGTGCCATCACCGTGCGGGGCAGCCGGGCCCGACCCTTGACGACGGTGAGACCCGAGAACCCGGGTGTGCGAACGGCGGTGCGGGCGGTCATGGGCCGGTCCTCTCGACGGCGCGAAGGAGGGCACTCCGTGCGCGGGGGTTGGTTGCGACTTCTTCGGGTGAGGGCCGAACGGCGCGACGGGTGAGGACCCGAGCCCTCGCCACCTTCCCGCACTGGCAGACCGGGAAATCGGGTGGGCAGGTACAACCCTGAGCCTCCCGGGCGAACCGCCGCTTGACGATCCGATCCTCGCCCGAGTGGTAGGAGATCACGACACATCGTCCGCCGGTGGCGAGGCGTTCGAGGGCAGCGTCGAGGCCGGCTTCCAGCTCGTCCAACTCACCGTTGACCGCCATGCGCAGCGCCTGGAACGTCCTGCGAGCCGGGTGCCCACCGGTGCGGCGAGTGGCGGCGGGGATGGCGGTGGTCACGACCTCGGCCAGCGTGGCGGTGTCGGTGATGGGACGGCTGGCCACGATGGCCGCCGCGATCCGGGTGGCAAACCGCTCCTCGCCGAGGCGGCGAAGCACGGCCGCTATCTTGTCGGCCTCCCACTCGTTGACGATCGTGGCGGCACTCAACTCCTGGGTCGGGTCCATGCGCATGTCGATCGGACCAGGGTTCCGGTACGAGAACCCGCGGTCGCCGGTGTCGAGCTGATGGGAGGAGACGCCGAGGTCGAAGAGAGCCCCGTTCACGCGGTCGACGCCCAGGTCGTCGAGGGCTGTCGACAACTCGCTGAACGCACGCCGGACGAGCGTGATCCCCTCGCCGGGCGGGGGGACATCCGGGTCCCGGTCGAACGCGATGACGGTGTGGCCCATCTCGGCGATGAGTGCCGAATGCCCACCTCCGCCGTAGGTAGCGTCGATCACGGTTCCTCTCTCCACGTCGCCCAGGAGCTCCATCACCTCGTCGGCCATGACTGGCCGGTGGTAGCTGCCTTGGTGCATTGTCAGCCCCCCGGGCGCTGGCACCCAGAAGGAAGCGGGCGGAGTGAGGGGGGCCTTCCAACTCGGTGGTCCGGGGGGCTGACGATGAACCAACGCATCGCCGGCCACTTTGTGGTCAGAGGTCTTCGGTCGTGATCTTCTCCTCGATCGTCGTGTAGAAGTCGTCGCTCGCCTGGGAGATCTCGGCCCACGTATCAGGGTTCCACACCTCGATGCGGTCCATGAGTCCGACGAGGACTGCCTTGTCGGTGAGGCCCGCCCACTCCCGCAGACCGGCCGGGAGCATGATGCGGCCCTGGCCGTCGACGGAGACGGACTCGGACGACCCGAAGAAGCCTCGCGAGAAGGCCCGGCCTCGCCTGTCGGTGAGCGGCAGGGCCCTCACCTTGGCCGCCATGGCGCGCCAGTCGTCCTCGGGCTGGATGTAGAGACACCGCTCCTGTCCCTTGGAGACGAAACCGGTGGCCTTGCGGTCAGTGGCGAGCGCCGATCGGAACTTGGCGGGCAGCACGACCCGCCCTTTGTCGTCCAACGAGTGGTGGTACTCACCGATGAACACATCGTTCCTTTGCCACGTCCGGTCATCTGTCCCTCCAGCCGAGCCAGTATCCCCCACAATCCCCCACTTGTCAACCACGAGCTCACCACTGCATCCCACCCGCAACGCCGGCATCCCGCTGCCCACCCAGCCGGGCGCTGGCTCCCGACTGCCGACCCGGGCCGGGTGACGCCCGTCCTCGTGGACCGGAAGGCCCGCTCCTGCTGCCGGCTCCCTGCTACGTTCCACGTCGAAATCGTGGGAAGCACACTCGTCCTCAATACGACGTACGAACCCGTGGCCGTGGTCACCGCCCGGCGGGCCGCGGTCCTGATCCTGCGCGGGAAGGCAACGATGCTCCAGGCCAACGGCGGCGTGCTCCGCGCCGAGCACATCGAGCTTCCGCTCCCGTCCGTCGTGAAGCTGACCCGCTTCGTCCGTGTTCCTCACCGGCGCGGTTCGCCCGTCACCCGACCGGCGATCTTCGCCCGCGATGGCTTCGCCTGCCAGTACTGCGACGGCCCGGCGGAAACACTCGACCACGTCCTGCCCCGCTCACGGGGCGGATCCCACTCGTGGGAGAACGTCGTCGCCTGCTGCCGACGGTGCAACCTGCGAAAGGGGCCGCGCACCCCCGCGGAGTGGGGACGCGTTCCCCGGTCGCTTCCTTCCAGGCCGAGTCGGTTTGGGTGGGTGTACGCCCGGGCGGGTCGCCGGTTCGACCCGGTGTGGGCGGAGTACCTCATCGCCGGATGACACGCCCCGGTCCTTGTCTCGGGCGCCTTCGCCCTCCACAATGTCCCAATGCAGGTCGTCGGTTACATGCGTGCCGTTCCCGGGGTGGAAGGTGGACGCCTCTACGCCCAGGGTGAGGCCATCCGGGAGTGGGCGCGCCGGTCCAACGCCTCGGTCGTCGCCTACTTCCAGGACGACGACGGCACCATCGCCGGGGACGGCATGCGAGCCCTCGTGCGGTCCATCGGTCCGGACATCGACGCGGTCATCATCAGCGACGCCGCCGTTCTCGCCTCCGATGTCATCGGCCAGGAGATCATCCGCGAGCACTTCCGCGCAGCCGGGATCGGAGTGGCCAGCGCCGACGGGGCACTGGAGTCCGACGGCGGGGGCGCCCTCCGGCAGGTCGTTCGGGACATCCTCGCCCGCGAGCAGTACCTCATCGCTCTCCTGGGAACGGCGCCCGCTTCGTCACCCGTGGCATCCAACGGCCTGGTACTCGAGATCGTCCCCGACGTCGCCAGCGGCTGACCGAGCTACGAGCCGGTGAGAGCGTTCCAGGCGGCCCGGGCCAGGCCGAGATCGCGGCTGCCCCGTTCGAAGCTCGTGCCGATGACCGTATCGTCGCCGATGTCGAGGACCACCGTCACGGCCCGCCGGGTCCCCACCTCCTGGTGGCGTACCTCGATGAGGTGAGGCGCCACGCCGGCTCCCACCAACTCTCCCACCGCGGCCACGATCGCCTGGTCGCGTGCTTCGGGTCGAGCCACCACCGACGACGCGGCCTCCCGGCCGGTCGTCGTCAGCACTGCGACGTGGGTCCGGCCAGATCGGTGGCCCACCCTCACCTCGTCGACGCCCACCGACCTCGCCACCGGCTCGGCCCCTTCTGCCGCGGTGTCCGGTTGCTCGGGAGCTGTGACGGTATCCCCGGCCGTCGAGTCGGCTTCGAGCGGGGAGGGTGACGGCGGATCGGTCGGGTCCAGGTCATCGAAGGCCGGCGAGACGGCCTCGAGGGCCTCGGTGGCCACGGTCCGGGCGCGCGACCGGAGACCATGACGGCGGAGGACGACATCGACGGCCGCCGCCACCGAGTCACGATCGGCATCGTCCTCGAGTTCGACGTGGAGGGTTGCCCCGTCGGTGTCCGAGACGTCGACGTGGGCGCGGCTCACCCCTGAGACCGCCGTCAGCTCTTGTTCGAGTGTCGTCATGCCCGGAGCCTTCTCTGTCGTCTCCGCCACTCCAGGTACGGGATGAGGTCGGCGGGTTCGGGCTCTTCGACGCCGTAGGCAGTCGTCGCCCGCCACGCCAGGTACGTCCGGTCCGGGAGGGGGAGATGAAATGTCGTTGCCCACCACCGGCGGGGAACGACGGCGGCTGCTGCACGGAGAGCTTCGGCCCACACCCCGGGTGCCTTGAGCACTACGGCGAGCAACCCTCGAAACGCGAAACCCGAATCCGTCATCCGATGAGTATATGGAGGGACCGTCACGGCGGCACCCGCCAGCACCTACCACCACACCGGCCCAGCCGCTTTAGTCTGACCTGACGACGAATGAGGAGCTCACATGGACGTCGACAACCTCGAGTGGTTCCGCGAGACCTTCGACTCGGTGTCGACGAACATCGAACGGGTCATCCGCGGCAAGCGATCGGTGATCGAGTTGCTCGTGCTCTGCCTCGTCGCCGAGGGCCACGTCCTCATCGAGGACGTGCCGGGGGTCGGCAAGACCCTCCTCGCCAAGTCGCTGGCCCGCTCCATCGAAGGATCGTTCTCGCGCATCCAGTTCACACCGGACCTTCTCCCCTCGGACATCACCGGCGTGTCGATCTGGAACCGCGACGAGGCCCGCTTCGAGTTCCAGCCGGGAGCCATCTTCGCCAACATCGTCGTCGGTGATGAGATCAACCGAGCCAGCCCCAAGACGCAGGCCGCCCTCCTCGAGGCCATGGAGGAACGCCAGGTGACGGTCGACGGCACCACCCATCCGCTCCCTCCCCCGTTCATGGTGGTCGCCACCCAGAACCCCCTGGAGCACGAGGGCACCTATCCGCTGCCGGAGGCGCAGCTCGACCGCTTCATGGCCAGGCTCGAGGTCGGATACCCCGACCGAGCCACCTCCCTGGACATCCTCGAGACCCACGGTGAGGGGTCGTCGCTCGACGACCTCGAAGCGGACATCCACGCCAAGGACCTCCTCCGGCTCACCGAGATCGCCCGCACCGTGCACGTGTCCGACTCCGTCAGGGGGTACCTCACGGACCTCGTCGAGGCGACCCGTTCGCACACAGAGCTGCTCCTCGGCGCCTCCCCTCGGTCGGCGTTGTACATGTTCCGGCTCGCCAAGGCTCGGGCCGCCTCCCGGGGGGACGGGTTCGTCACGCCTGACGACCTCAAGGCGATCGCACACACCGTGCTCATCCACCGCATGATTCTGCGACCCGAGGCCCACATGAGGGGGACATCGATCGGGCGCGTGCTCGACGGCGTCCTCGAACGCGTTCGGGTCCCGGGCGCCCCGCGCTGATGCCCACCACCCGGGGTTGGGCCGTCCTCGGCTTCGCCTCGGGTCTGCTCGCCCTGTGGGTGCTCCTCGGGGAGCGTGAACTGCTCGCCACCGGTCTCGTCATGGCGGTGGCGTTCGGCATCGGCCTCGCCTGGGTCCGGCTGGGGAACCCGGCGATCCCGATCTCGCGGGAGATTCAACCCGAATGGGTCCAAGAAGGTGACGACGTCGTCGTCACCCTCCGCCTGACAAACCTGAGACGGGTCTCACTCCTTTGGCTGCAGGCGTCCGACGCCGTCCGCAACCTCGGTCACTCGACGGTCACGGTGGCACGGATCCCCGCTCGCAGGGCCGTCGCGGTGCCCTACCGGGTCCACACGACCCGCCGCGGGGTGTTCCGGGTGGGACCGGTTCGTCTCTCGATCTCCGACCCCCTCGGCCTCGTCCAGCGCACCGCCGTCGGCGGACCGACCGACACCCTCGTGGTCTACCCGCGGCCGGACCCCCTGCGGGGCTTTCCGATCGTCCGGGGGCGGGACCCATCGATCCAGGCTTCCCGGCCCGAGTTCTCCGCCCGGGGCGGAGAGGACTTCTTCACGATCCGCGAGTACCGCCACGGCGACGACCTCCGACGGGTCCATTGGCGAACCACCGCCCGACGGGACGAACTCATGATCCGCCAGTTCGAGACTCCCTGGCAATCCCGAGGGGTCGTCGTGCTCGACACCCGGGCTGCCGTGTACGACCCGGACACCTTCGAGTCGGCGGTCACCGGGGCGGCCTCCGCCTATCTCCATCTCACCGGCATGGGATTCGAGCTCGATGCCCTCATCGGCGTCGACCACGTGCGCTCCACCGATCCGAGCCCGTCGGGACGGGTGCTCGAGGCCCTGGCCGGAGTGACGCCCGGCGACGCCATCGACCTCCCGGCAGTGTCCACCCGGCTGCGGCGCAAGTTCGTCGGTGGTGCCCTCGTCGTGGTGACGGGGACGCTCGACGACGACCTCGGGAGGGCGGTGGCCGCGCTCGGACCCGACTTCGGGTCCGTCCTCGTCATGTCGGCCTCCCGGGAACCGCTGGGACGCCTCCCCGCCATCCGCACCCCGATCGCCGGGGCCGCATGTCCTCCCGACGAGTCGTGGACGGAAGCCTGGAGCCGAATGCAGGGACGGTCATGGGCCTCCGTGTGACGCCACTCGTCGGCGCCATCGGGTTCGTCCTCATCGTTGCCCGAATGCAACGCCTCCTGCGCCCCAGCGTCGACGGTCTCGACTGGCGGATCACCATCGCCGGGGCCATCGCGGTCGGCATCGTCGTCGGCCTGGCCGCCGCTCGGACCCGAGTCCGGTGGGTCTTCGTGGCGCTGGCGGCTGCAGGCGCCTCCCTCGTCATCGAACTCCGACTGTCCGTCCCCAACACCCTGCGAGTCGGTGTTCTTCCCACGCTCGAATCGTGGCAACCGCTGGCGGCAGCTCTCTCCGAAGGATGGGAGCAGGTCCGCTTCGGCACGGCCCCCATCCATCCCGGACCCGAACTCCTCCTGGTTCTCATCCCGGTGTTCGTGACGATCGGGGCCGTGTGGGGCGCCGCCGTGGTGCGGCGGCTCGGCTGGCTGTCACTCGTGGGTGTCGGATGGCTCTACCTTCTCCTCGCCACGATCGACCGCGACGTCGCCGGCCCCTGGCTCCCGGCCTTCCTGGCCTGGACCGCAATGGGGCTCATCGCCCTCCGCATCGACGACCACGGCCGGGGGCGAAAGGTCCTGGGTTCCCCGGCCCACCGGATCTCGGGTTGGATGGGTGCCACCGCCACCATCGTTGCCTTCGTGCTCGCCGCCGTGCTCGCCCCGCGGGTGCCGGGGGCCGGGGTCATCCCGTGGCGCGACGCTTCCACCATCGGAGGCATCCGGACCGGTGTGTCGTACAACTTGTTCGCATCGACGATCCAGGACGGGCTCGTCGCCCAGTCCGAGACGCCCGTGTTCGAAGCCCGGGTGGGGATCTCGCCCCTGCAGCCCGACGGCACGTACTGGCGCCTCATCACGCTCGACCGCTACGACGGCACGAACTGGCTCCCCAGCTCCCAGCCCGCGCTCGTGCCCGAGACGGAGGACACCCCGTTCGAGTCCGCCGAGCAACGGTTCAGGGGGCCGACCGAGTCGGTGTTGGCGGTGGTTCGGATCGCGGCCCTCCGCCAGAACTTCCTTCCGTATCTGGGGTCACCGACCGATGTCGACTCGGACGCTCCCCTCCTTCGATCGGGCTACCGGACGCGCCCGGACGGGTCGATCAAACTCGACGGGCTGACGCGGCGCGGTCTCGAGTACATCCTCACGACGGACGTCCCTGCCGTGGACGCGCTGGACCTCGCCACCGCACTCTCGGCCGCCGAGGCACCCGTGCTCCGGGAGGCGGCCGCCGCCGGGCTGCTCGCCCTGCGCGGCGACGCTCGGGCCGCGCTCCCCGACCTCCCCGATCGCGGCGTCTATCTCCAGGTGCCCTTCGACCTCGACCCCCGGTTGCGGGGAATTGCCGCGGCCCTCGTCCGGCCGGCCGCCACCCCGCTCGAGAAGGCGCTCATCCTCGAAGCCTGGTTCCGCACCCCCGGTCGTTTCGTGTACTCGGTCGACATCGAGCCCGGACACGGCGCCTCGGAGTTGGCAGCGTGGCTGTTCGACACCACCTCGGCCGGGTACCGCACCGGCTACTGCGAGCAGTTCGCCACGGCCATGGGCGTCATGGCCCGGGCCATCGGGCTGCCGGCTCGCCTCGTCATCGGGTTCACCCCCGGCGACGTGGCGCCGGACGGCCTCATCACCGTGCGGGAGAAGAACGCCCACGCCTGGGTCGAGATCTGGCTCGACGGCGTCGGCTGGGTCGGGTTCGACCCCACGCCCCGCGGTGACGGCGTCAACCCGGCCACGGGCGAGATCCTCGGGTTCGACATCCTGGCCGTCGCCGAGTCGATCGAGATCCCCGAGGACCCGGAACTCGAGGCCGGCCTGGCCGCGCTCGGCGACGGGATCCGCGAGGGCCTCGAAGAAGACGTCGCCACCCCCGACGCCCTTCCCGGATTCACGCTCCCCGGCCTCGGTGGCGACGTGCGGATCGAGGTACCACGCGTTGCGTGGTGGGTGCTGGCGCTGCTCGTCGGTTTGTCCGCCGTCCCCATGATGAAGCGGGTTCGTCGCTTCGTTCGCATTCGGCGGGCAACACGCGGCGACGTCTCGGCGGCCTGGTTCGAGATCACCGACCACCTGCGCGACCTCGGCGACCAGATCCACGGTTCGATGACCCCCGGCGAGGTCACCGCCAGGGTCGGGGCGGTGCTTGGGCCCCTCGCCCGGGTCCACGCGCAGAACGAGTACGCACCCGTTCCACCGACCCGCGGCCAACGCCTTCAGGCCATAGAGTCGCTGCGCCGGACCGAGGTGGCGCTCAAGGAACGACCCTTGGGAGACCGCCTGCTGGCCGCATGGCGACTGCGGTCGTTCCGCCGCTCGGGCTGAGTCCTCAGAAGGACGATGCGACGTCGTCCTCGGACCGGTGGAGCACGGTGAGGAACTGGGCCTTGTCGAGTTCGAAGAGGGATACGTCCTCCTCGACCTCCTGGGTGATCTCGTCGATCGCCACGAACATCGCCATCTGGCCCTCCCGCAGCGCATCGAGGAGGGCATCGTCGTCATCGACCACCTGGAAGATGGAGACACCGTCCGTCACGAGGCGCACGTTGGCCAGGGTGTTGTCCAGTTCGGCCTTGCGGCGCAGATAGTCGGCGGCCCGCCGTACCCGCTGGACGGACATGCCGTTGTCGAGGAGTCCCTTGACGACCCGCAGCCACACGAGGTCCCGAAAGGAGTAGAGGCGACGAACCCCGGCCCGGCCCCCGGTGCCCTGGATCGACGGCTCGACGAGACCGACCCGATCCCAGTACCGCAGCTGATGATGCGTACACCCGGTGAGCGCGGACGCCTGCTGGGCGGTGAACGCCTCTCCCACCACGTTTCCTCCGTTCACATCGCGCAGCCACGGGGGCCGCAGACCTTCAAACTCCACCCGCCGACCCGGTGACCGAGGTCCACCTCCCATGTGGACCGAGCACGACCTCAGGGGTGCCGTGACCCCTCGGTCTCATCACCATTGGGTGACCTGGTGCCGACCCTCCGGGCTTCGATCCAGAGCGTCTTCGCCAGGGCGGAACCGGACCCTACCATCACCCCGAAGCCGACGAGTCCGATGATCGGGCCAAGATTCGCGCCCCCGAGAACGAGGCCACCGATGGTGGTGGCGAGGCCCACTATGAGCAGGATGATGGCCACCGGTTTGGAGAGATGACGTGAGAGCGGACCGACGAGGTTGACCGCGGATGCCAGCGCCGGATCCTCAGCGTAGAACTGCTGTTCGATCTCTTTCAGGATGCGCTGTTCGCGTTCGTTGAGACCCATCGTGGGCACCACTCGTCTGCCGGGTACTGGATGTCATCATAGCCCGAGGAGGGTATCGAAGGACAGGGAGTCTGAGGGAGGGGGCTCACCGCTCGGCATCGAGGCGGCCGCCTTCCGGCTCGACGAGGCGGGCTGGGGCCACGGCGGCCTCCCCGAAGCGGTCCCGCACGCGGTGTACCGCCGCCTCGAGGTCCTCGTGACCGGCGGGACTGTCGAACGAGAGCTGACGGTCGCCCACGGCGACGAGTCCCGAGGTTCCCACCCCAAGGAGCCGCACGGCCTGGTCGGGTCGGACGGCCGCGGCCAGTAGGCGCCCGGCCGCGGCACGGATCTCCTTGGCAAGCGCGGTGTGGTGGGCAAGGGAGTGGGAGCGGGTGATGGTGGAGAAGTCGGAGAACCGGACCTTGATCGAGATGGTCCTGCCGGCCAGGCCTGCACGGTGGAGTCGGTAGCCCAGGAGGTCGCACAGCCGAAGCAGTTCCGTGTCGAGGGCCTCGCTGCCCGTGATGTCGGATGGGAAGGTCTCCTCCACCGAGACCGACTTGGCCTCACCCTCCGCCTCGACCACCCGGTCGTCCTTGGCCCACGAGAGTCGGTGTAGGTGTGATCCCAGGCTGGGTCCCAGCGCTCGCACGAGGGATCGCTCCGGGAGGGCGGCGATGTCGCCGATCGTCTCCACCCCGAACGTGTCGAGTTTCGCGAACGTGGCCTCCCCCACGCCCCACAACTCGCGGGCGGGGCGGGCGTGAAGGAACGCCAGTTGCTCGTCCGCCGCCACGTGGAGCAGCCCGTCGGGTTTGGCCGCCCCTGATGCCATCTTGGCGATGAACTTCACCGCGGCCACCCCGGCCGACGAAGGAAGTCCCAGTTCCGCTCGGATCCTGGTGCGGACGTGCTGGGCCACCTCGGGAGCGGAGGCGAAGTGCCGGCGCAGGCCCGAGACATCCAGGAACGCCTCGTCGATGCTCAAGCCCTCGACCCGAGGAGTCGTCTCCCGGAAGATCGTGAAGACCCGCTCACTCACGCTCCGGTAGAGGGCGTGGTCGCCGGGGACGACGACGAGGTCCGAGCAGGTTCGTCGGGCGGTGCTCATCGGCATGGCGGAGCGAACGCCCCGGGCCCGTGCTTCGTAGGAGGCCGACGCCACGACCCCACGATCGCCCGCGCCTCCGACGACGACCGGAACGCCCACCAATTCGGGGGAGCGGAGGCGTTCGGCTTCGACGAAGAAGGCGTCCATGTCGACATGGACGATCGACTCCGTAAACCCGGGTGGGTGACCAGGCACCGGGCCAGCGTATCCGCTCGTGGTCTCCTGATAGCGTGCGGTCATGCCCGACCAGCGCGTCCACCTCGTCCGACACGGGGAGGTCCACAACCCGAACCACGTCGTCTACGCCGACCTACCGGGGTTCGACCTCTCGGACCTTGGCCGGGTCCAGGCCCGGGCGACGGCCGCCCACCTTGCGTCGTCGCCCGTGGCCGGGGTCTGGTCTTCACCGCTGGCCCGCGCCCTGGAGACGGCGTCCATCATCGCCGGGCCGCACCGGCTGCCGACGAGGGTGCTCCCGACGCTCACGGAGTGGACGCTCCTCGGGCGCTGGCGCGGCGTGGCCTGGGAGGAGGTGCCCGCTCGGTTCCCCGGCGAACTCGAGGCGTACCTGGCCGACCCGACGGTCCTCGTCGCCACCCCTGAGACCCTCGAACAACTCAAGGACCGCATGTGTGCCGCGGTCGAGAATGCTGCCAGGCTGACGGCCGGTCCCCTCGTCGTCGTGGGCCACCAGGACCCACTCCAAGCCGCGGTCCGGGGGATGACGGGATTGGGGCTCGACCAGTTCCACCGCTCCAAGCCGGCCCACGCCGAGATCATCACGCTCGAGGGACCGCCGTGGCGGCTCACCGGGCGGGTCGTGAGCAACGAAGGAGCACACCCGTGAAAGTCGGTGTCCAGTTGCCCGAGTGGGAACGCCACGTCCGGTGGGACGAGGTGTCCCGCATGGTTCGTCTCGTCGAGGATTCGGGCTTCGACTCGATCTGGGTTGGGGACCATCTCCTCTACCGAGAGCGGGACACGGCCGTCGGCCCGTGGGAGTGTTGGAGTCAGCTGGCGGCGGCGGCGGCCATCACCCACCGGGTGGAGCTCGGCCCGCTGGTCGCGGCCACGTCGTTCCACTCCCCGGCAATGATCGCCAAGAAGGCAGCCACGATCGACGAGATCTCGGGGGGCCGCTTCGTCCTCGGCCTCGGTGCCGGCTGGAATC
The DNA here is from genome assembly GCA_041635475.1 of Acidimicrobiia bacterium. GTDB lineage: Bacteria > Actinomycetota > Acidimicrobiia > Spongiisociales > JAENVV01. The sequence goes on from JBFKVA010000001.1 coordinate 171,145, forward strand.
GACCCGAGTACGAGGCGTTCGGGTTCGCGTTCGACCATCGGGTGAGTCGCTTCGTCGAGGCGTTCGAGATCATCCGCCGACTCCTCGCCGGCGAGGAGGTGACGTTCCGTGGTGAGTACTACCGGCTCAATCGGTCCGTGACGACTCCCCGTGGTCCCCGGGACGGGGCCATTCCCCTGCTCGTCGGTTCGAACGGACCCCGCATGCTCGAGGCGACACTCCCCCATGTGGCGGCGTGGAACAGCTGGTTCTCGGACTTCGACAACCGCGCCTCCAACCTGCCGCCCCTCATCGACCTCGTCGATCGTGCATGCGAGGCGGTGGATCGCGACCCGGCAGACGTCGAGCGAACGGTGGCGCTCATGATGCAGTTCTCGCCCGACCTTCGCCTGGAGCGTTCGTCGAATCCGCTCCGGGGCTCACCGACGGAACTGGCGGCCGAACTTGAGGCCTGCCGACGGCTCGGGATCTCCCACGTCCAACTCGTTCTCGATCCCATCACGCTGGCCTCCGTCGAGGACGCCGCCCGAGTGTTGGAGGCGTTCCGAGCCTGATCACTCGCCTTCGCAGCCGGCCCCGGGATCCGGGAGGCCGGCCATGTCGCGGGCCTTGGCCTCGTCCATCGAGCGAATGGCGAGCACCATCACGACGCCCACGCCCCCGCCCGTCACCAAGGCTCCCAGCGTGGCCACGAGCCCCTGGGTGACACCGCAATCGGTACAGCTCACGCCGGTGATCATCCATCCGAGGGCGGCGCCGATGGCGAGGCCGAGCGCCACCGGGATGAAGAACCAGGGGTTGGGACGCCTACGCATCGGTCCTCGTGTTCCGTGTGACCACGTCGAAGTCGGGGGTCGGGCAGACACCGGTCGAGGGTCGGCCGGTGAGCGGGAGCACGGCCAGCCGGGCCTCCGGTTGCCAGGCCCACCACGCCGTCGCCGCGGCAATGGATCCGCCCAGCAGCCAGCCCATGGGCCCAGCCCCGACGGCGGCGAGCAGCGCCAACAGCGGCCCGAACCGTGCCACCCACAGGCCGAGCTGGGTTGCCCGTCCGTACCAGAACGCGAGGGCTGGACCCACCCACAGGACGAGGCCGAGGGGATGCCCTGCCAGTGGGGCGCCGACGAGGGGCCACAGGATGAAGGCGATCATGAGGACCACGGCGGCGTCGGGTGGGGCTTCCACCGATCGGCCGGGACGGATCCAGCGGGCGGAAGGACCGACCAGCAGCGCCACCCCGGCGGCACCGGCCAGGAGGACCCCCACCGCGAACCCGACCCACGATTCGATGAATGCAGCAGGGACGACGGCGCTCACCATGAGGCCGACACCGAGGCGCTGGGCCCACCGTCCGCGAGCCACGACGAACCCGACGAGGGCCACGATTCCCGCCACCCACGCCGCAGCCCCGGCGCTGCGGGCCGGGGCCGGAGCCAAGGTTGTGCTGCCGATCATCAGCGTCGTCGCCCACAGGCCGAGGGCGGCCAGGAAGGTGAGAACGGCGACGATGGGGGGACGCTCGGGGGCGACAGGCATCGGGCGGGAGGATACCCGTCGTTCGGGGTCTGAGAGTCGGGGGGGTCCCCCACCTGCCTGGGGGAGGGACGAGGTCGGCCTACAGCCGCCCGAAGACGAGGGCGACGTTGTGGCCGCCGAAGCCGAACGAGTTGCTCATCACTCGGCTGAGGTGGGACTCTCGGGCGGCGTTCGGCACGTAGTCGAGGTCACACTCCGGGTCCGGCGTGGTGTAGTTGATCGTCGGTGGGATCACCTGGTCGCGGATGGCCATGATCGAGGCCACGGCCTCGATCGCGCCGGCCCCCCCGAGGAGGTGACCGGTCATCGACTTCGTGGACGAGACCGGCGTGGAGTGGGCGTGGTCGCCGAGCGCCAGTTTGATGGCGGCGGTCTCGGTCGAGTCGTTGGCGGCCGTCGACGTGCCGTGGGCGTTGATGTAGTCGATTTCGCCCGGCCCCACCCCGGCGTCCTCCATTGCCCACCGCATCGCCAGCGCCTGGCCCGCTCCACCCGGTCGGGGGAGCGTCACGTGGTAGGCGTCCGTCGACATCCCGTAGCCGAGGACCTCTCCCAGGATGTCGGCACCCCGCTCCCGGGCGTGGTCGAGGCTCTCGAGGACGAGCGTCGCTCCACCCTCGGAGAGCACGAAGCCGTCCCGGTCGGCGTCGAACGGCCGGGACGCTCCCTGCGGGTCGTCGTTGCGGGTGCTGATGGCCCGGGCCGAGTTGAACGCACCGATGACGAACTCACAGATCCCGGCCTCGGCTCCCCCGGCCAGCATGACATCGGCCGCGCCCCGCCGGATGATCTCGGTGGCGTCGCCGATGGCGTTGGCGGAGGCGGCACAAGCCGTGATCGTGCAGTTCGTCGGCCCGACGAACCCGAAGTGGATGGCGGCGTACCCGACGGACATGTTGGCGATGATCTTGGTGATCGTGAGCGGATTGATTCGGTCGGCACCCCGTTCGTGGAGGGTGAGGATGCCCTCCTGGAACGAGTCGCTCCCGCCCATCCCGGCCCCGGCCACGGCCCCGGTTCGCTCCCGGAGGCGCTCGGATGACGTGAAGTCCAGTCCCGACATCGCCACTGCCTCGATCGCCGAGGCCATGAAGATCTGGCTGTACCGGTCGAGGCGCCGAGCCTCCCGCTTCTCGAGGTAGTTCTCCGGGTCGAAGTCGTGGAGTTCACCGGCGATCGTCGTCTTGACGTTCGACGTGTCGAACGACGCGATCTGGCCGATGCCGGACCGACCCTCCTTCAGTCCCGACCAGGTGGAAGCCAGGTCGAGTCCGAGGGGCGAAACGACACCGAGGCCCGTGACGACGACGCGGCGGCGCTCCACGGCTAGCCGAGGCGAGCGATGACCGTGTCGACGGCCTGGCTCACCGTGAGGATGCCCTCGGCCTCGTCATCGGGGATCTCGACACCGAACTCGTCCTCGAGTGCCATGAGAAGCTCAACCACGCCCAGCGAGTCGACCTCGAGGTCCTCCTCGAAGTTGGCGTCCGGTGTGATCTTCTCCTCGTCGAGTCCGAGCTCGCTCACGAGCAGGGCCTTGAGCCTGCTCTCTACCTCTGGGCGGTCCATTGATGCTCCTTCGTTGTCAGTCGCGCTGGTCGGCTGGTTCATAGGGCAAGGCCCCCGTCCACGACGAGGACCTGCCCCGTCATGTAGGACGCCTCGTCCGAGGCGAGGAACGCCACAACGCCGGCTATCTCCTCCGGCCGGCCGAGCCGGGCGAGGGAGATGTTACCGAGCGCCGCCTGCTTGGCCTCATCGGCCAGGACGTCCGTCATGTCGGTTGTGATGTACCCGGGGGCCACCACGTTGACCGTGATTCCTCGGGAACCCACTTCTTTGGCAATCGACTTCGAGAACCCGATGAGGCCGGCCTTGGAGGCCGCGTAGTTGGCCTGCCCGGGGTTGCCCACCACTCCGGCCACCGAGGCGATGGAGATGATGCGCCCCGCCTTGGCGCGCAGCATGCCCCGCAGGGCCGCTTTCGTGCACAGGAACGCCGACACCAGGTTGACGTCGAGGACTCGGCGGAACTGCTCCTCGGTCATGCGCAGAAGGAGGTCGTCGTCGGTGATGCCGGCATTGTTGATGAGGATCTCCACGGGACCGAGTTCCTCGGTGACCGCTGCAAAGAGGGCGGACACCCCCTCGGCGTCACTCACGTCCGCCCCCACCGCCACGGCCCGACCGCCGGCGGTGGTGATCTCGTCCACCACGCCCCGGGCGGCGTCGGCCCGAGAGGCGTAGTTGACGGCCACCGCGTGGCCGTCAGCTGCCAGCCTGAGCGCAATGGCCCGGCCGATGCCCCGCGATCCGCCGGTGACGAGTGCCACGGCCATCAGACACCCTTTCCGAAGTAGGCGATCTGGGGAGCGAGCAGATCGTCGACATCGCCGTTCACCGGGGCCAGGTCGTACTCGACTTCCCGAACAGGGACGAGACGCTCTCCCCAGCGGACCACGGCCGCCGCCCACGTGAGGCCGGCCCCGAACGCCGCGAACACGATCCGGTCCCCGGCTGCGATCCGCCCTTCGGCCAGGGCCTCGGTGAGGGCCATCGGGATCGTGGCAGCCGAGGTGTTGCCGTACTTTCCGATGTTGACGTACACCTTGTCCGAGTCGATCCGAAGGCGGCGGGCGGTGGCGTCGATGATGCGCACGTTGGCCTGGTGTGGAATGAGGATGTCCACATCGGCCAGGTCGAGACCGGCGTCCTCGATCACCTTCACCGAGGCCTCCCCCATCATCTTGACGGCCCGCTTGAAGACCTCTTGCCCGTTCATCACGATGCCGCCCATCTCGGGCGTTCGCGTTCCGACCGGGACGTTCGTCCCCTCGGCCAGCACGGTCAGGAACTCGGCGGCGTTGCCGTCGATGCCGGTCGTGGTCGCCAGCACGCCGGCGTCCCCGTCCGTCGCCTCGAAGAGGGTCGCCCCGGCTCCGTCGCCGAACAGGACGGCGGTGGTGCGGTCGGCGAAGTCCAGCTTGTGGCTCAAGCGCTCCGCCCCCACCACGAGCACCGACCGGGCCATGCCGGCCCTGATCATCGCGGTGGCGTTCTCGAGTCCGTAGAGCCACCCGGAGCAGGCGGCGTTGAGGTCGAAGGCGGCGGCGTTGACGAGGCCGAGCTTGGCCTGGACGTAGGCGGCGGTCGACGGGATCATGATGTCGCCCGAGCAGGTGGCGAGGATGAGGAGGTCGACGTCACCCGGGTCCCTTCCGGCGCAGGCCAGGGCACGCCTTCCGGCCAGGGCCGCCAGGTCGGACAACGGCACGTGGGAGATCCTTCGCTCGCTGATCCCGGTACGCGAGACGATCCAATCGCCATCGGTCTCGGTGAGGGTCTCGAGGTGTTCGTTCGTGAGGACTGTTGGCGGAACCGCCATGCCCCAGCCGGTGATCTCGGCGTTCATGCGGTCTCCAATTCGGCAAAGGAGGAACCCAGCGAGGTGATCGCCTCGATGTCGTTGACGACGTACGTCGGCACGTCGGGGACGATGCGCCGGGCCATGCCGGCCGTCACGTCGCCGGGGCCGACGTGGAGATAGGCGTCGACGTGGGGGGCCATTGCCTCCACCGCCTCCTGGAACCGGACCCGGCCGGTGAGCTGGTCGACGAGCGTGGCACCGACGGCGGGCCCATACGGTCCACCGGTGACGTTGGCGTACACCGTGAACGCCGGGGAATCGAAGTGCATGCCGGCAAGGTACTCGCCGAGAGCCGAAGCCGCAGGGGCCATGAACGGCGTATGGAAGGCTCCGGCCACTTTGAGGGGGATGGCCCGGCGGATGCCGTGGTCGCGGGCGTGGTCGCCGGCCCAGGCGATGTCGGCGGCGCCGCCGGCCACCACCACCTGGCCGGGGGCGTTGACGTTGGCCACCCACAGCCGCCCCCCGGTCTCCCGCCGGGTGGACGCCAGCGCCTCGGCCGCGGCCTCGTCGGCCCCGATGAGCGCCGCCATCCCAGAGGGCTCCGTGGCAGCGGCGTCGGCCATGGCCCGACCTCGGGCCGCCACCAGGTTGAGCCCGTCGAAGTAGCCGAGGGCGCCGGAGGCGCTGAGGGCCGTGTACTCGCCAAGCGAGTGGCCGACCGCGGCCGCCACCGTGAGATCGGGAATCCTCCGGCGCACTTCGTCCCACAGGGAGTACGAGAGGGCGTAGAGGGCAGGCTGGGCGCGTTCGGTGGCGGTGAGGCGCTCTTCCGGGCCGTTGGTGCACACGTCGGCCAGCGACCATCCCAGGATGTCGTCGGCGGGCGGGCCGAGCAGGTCGGGGCGTGCGCCGAACAGATCGGCGCCCATTCCCACGAACTGAGCTCCCTGCCCGGGGAACAAGAGACCGATACGAGCCACGGTGTGTTCGACCTGCGCCCCGGGGACCTAGTTACCGAGTTCGTCGAGCACCGCGAGCACGCGTGCCGCGTCGTCGAGGTCGACGTCGCGGTGGGTGACGAACCGGACGAGCCCCGGCCCCAGCCCACCCACCAGGACACCGGCGGTGGACAGGGCCTCCATGAAGGGACCCGGGCCACCCGGGAGGCGGTTCCCGTCCACGAGGAGCATGTTCGTTTCGACCGGGCCGACGACGGCGGACGGGTGGCGGTCGGTGATCCCTTCGGCCAGCGCTCGGGCCACGGCGTGGTCCTCGGTGAGCCGGTCGCGGTCGGCAAGCGCGACGCGGGCGGCCGCCGCCACCACTCCTGCCTGGTGCATGCCTCCGCCAAGGACCTTCCTCCGGTAGCGGGCCTCGGCGATCAGGTCGGCCGGGCCGCACAGGACGGACCCGATTGGGGCGCCGAGCGCTTTCGAGTAGCAGAACTGGACCGTGTCGGCGGTGGCCGCCCACGTGGGGGCAGCGATGCCGGTGGCGGCCACGGCGTTGAACAGGCGGGCCCCGTCGAGGTGGACGGCGAGCCCCGCCTGGGTTGCCACGGACCTGCCGGCCTCCATGGAGGCAAGGGACACGATGGTGCCACCCGAGGCGATGTGGGTGTTCTCCCACGCCAACAGCGACACCCGCGGCAGGTGGTGCTCGGCGCCGGAGGAGGCCGTTCGGATTTCGTCGGGGGTCATCTCGCCGTTGGGTGACGCAATCGTCCTGAACTGGACACCGCTCAGCACGGCGGCGGCTCCCCGTTCGTAGTTGCGGATGTGTGCGGTGTCGACGCAGATGACCTCGGTTCCGGGACGGGTCTGGCACCAGATGGCCAGCTGGTTGCCCATGGTCCCCGAGGGGACGAACACCGCGGCCTCCTTGCCGACGACCTCGGCGCTCTCGGCTTCGAGGAGGTTGACCGTGGGGTCGTCGCCGTACACGTCGTCTCCGACCGCCGCGTCGGCCATCGCCGCCCTCATGGCCGGGGTGGGCCGTGTCACGGTGTCGGAGCGGAAGTCGGCGATGCCGTCAGGGAAGGCCATGCGGCGGCAGAGTACCCCAGGTCCGTTTTCCCACGGCCGTTGTCCGCCTGGGACGGACAACCAGCGGGGGAAAACGGCTCAGGAGGATTCGAGGTGCTTGCGAATCCCGCGCACCGCCTGTCGAATCCGGTCCTCGTTCTCGACGAGGGCGAAGTGCACGTAGCCCTCACCGTTCTGGCCGAACCCGTTGCCGGGTGAGACCGCCACCCCGCCCCCTTTGAGGAGGGCCTTGGCGAACTCGAGAGAACCCTGGGCCTCATGGCCGGCGGGCAGCTTGGCCCACACGAACATCGTGCCCTTGGGCTTGTCGATCTCCCATCCGGCCCGGGCCAGGCCGTCGACGAGCGTGTCACGGCGCCGACGATAGATCTCGGTCACCTCGCCGATGTACTCGTCGCCTTCGTTGAGGGCGATGATCGAGGCGATCTGGATCGGTTGGAACGTGCCGTAGTCGAGGTACGACTTGAGCTTGGCGAGGGCGGCCACCACCTCACGGTTCCCCACCACGAAACCAACTCGCCAGCCGGCCATGGAGTGGCTCTTCGTGAGGGTGTACAGCTCGACTGCGACGTCCTTGGCCCCGGCGACCTCGAGGATTGAGGGTGGCTGATACCCGTCGAAGGCGGTCTCGGCGTAGGCGAAATCGTGGACGATGAACGTGCCGTGGTCCCGGGCGAAGGCGACGAGCCGTTCCCAGAACGCGAGGTCGACGCAGGTCGTCGTGGGGTTGTGGGGGAAGGAGGTGATGATGACCCGGGGTCGGGGCCACGAGTCGCGGAAGGCCTGTTCGATGCCTTCGAAGAACTCGTCGGCGGAGCCGCCGAGGGGGATCCGGCGCACCTCGGCTCCGGCCAGGACGGGAGCGTAGATGTGGATCGGGTAGGAGGGGTCGGGCACGATGGCGGTGTCGCCGGGCTGGACGAGTGTCCACAGCATGTGGGCCAGGCCCTCCTTGGCCCCGATGGTGGAGATCGCCTCGGTCTCCGGGTCGAGGTCGACGCCGAACCGCCGCTGGTAGCGGGCGGCGATCGCCTTGCGCAGATTGGGGAGCCCCCGGGACTGGCTGTACCCGTGGTTGCGGGGGTTGCGAACGGCCTCAACGAGCTTCTCGACCACCGCTGGTGACGACGGGATGTCGGGGTTCCCGAACCCGAGGTCGATGATGTCCTCGCCGGCCCGTCTCGCCTCGAGCTTGAGACGGTCGACCTCGGCGAAGACGTACGGCGGCAGGTGCTCTATCCGACGGAACTCCATGGGACGGGGAGGGTACCGGGGTGAATGGGCATCGGCGTCGCCGGGACCCGGGTCACAGCCGAGACCGGACCTCGGCGATACGGTCGAGGGCGGTGCGGTCCGTGGAGGGCAACGGGGCGAGCACCACTTCGTCGAACCCGGCCGCCTCCAGGATGCGGAGGTTGGCGGCAACCGTGTCGGTCGAACCAGACAGCCACACACCGGGCACCGGCTCCCCCACGGCCACCCGACCACCCCAACTGAGCGTGTACCCCCTCGTCGACGGGCGGCGGGCGACCAGTGCCTGGAGACGGTCGGAGCCGGGCTCCCACAGGTTCCACCCATCGGCGGTGTGGGCGATCGCGATGACGGCCGGGTGGAGACCCCCCACCCATG
>JBFKVA010000002.1:0-103416 GCA_041635475.1 Acidimicrobiia bacterium
GCCGAAATGAAGCGGGGCTGGAACAACACCAAGAGCACGGGCGCGGGCTCCCGTGCGCAGGTGCCTGCGGTCTCGGCACGCCGGGAGACTTCAGATCCGCTCGATCAACTCGCCTCTCCTCCGGATGAGCCCGAGGGCCTCCCACCTCCCGAGCCGGACCCGGGTCTCGGTGGGATCGAGCCCGAGGGCGGCGCCGATCTCCTCCGGCGTCGCTCCCAAGGGTCCGATGACGTCCAGGCCGGGAATCGAGGGCTGATTCGTGTCGATGGCCTGGAGGAACCCGAGGCCGAACATGAGGTCGTCGATCGAGGTGACGGGGATGGCCCCGTCGGCGATGAGCCGGTTGCATCCTTCGGACACCGCCCGGTCGATGTCACCGGGGACCGCGAACACCTCCCGGCCCTGGTCCACGGCGAGCCGGGCCGTGATGAGCGCCCCCCCGGTGACCGCAGCCTCGACGACCACCACCGCACAGGAGAGCCCACTGATGATCCGGTTTCTCAATGGAAAGCGCCATCCGAGCGGGTCGGTGCCGGGTGGGTACTCGGAGACGACCGTGCCGCCACGTTCAAGGATCTCCTGGCCCAGGGCGGCGTTGGCCGCCGGATACCAACGGTCCACGCCACAGCCGAGGACCGCCCAGGGCACCCCCGCCGCCTCGATCGTGCCCCAGTGGGCCGAGGCGTCGATCCCGCGGGCGAGGCCACTGACCACGGCGATCTCCGCCCCGCCCAGCGCGCGCCCGATGAGGCGGGCAACCCGGGTGCCGTACGCCGTGGCTCGCCGGCTGCCCACGACCGCGACCGCTTTGCGGGCGGACGGCATCTCCCCCCGGACGAACAGGTGATCGGGGGCATCGGGGAGATCGGTCAGCGACGCCGGGTACCCGTCCTCCTGCCGGAACACGAGGGAGACGCCGGCCGCCGACAGGCTTGCCCGTCGAACATCGGGGTCCACGCCGACGGCGCGGCGCACGGACGGCGGGCACTCCACCCGACCGGCCCCGATGGCCGCCACGAGGGCGTCCGCGCCCCCCAGCTCCCGGGTCAATCGGGCCTGCCGAATGGGATGGAGCCCCGAGAAAGCCAACCGGACGGCCGCTGCAGTGGTCATGGGGCGACCCGAAACGCCAGAGCTTCGGCGACGTGACGCTCGGCGACCCGTTCCGTCCCGTCGAGGTCGGCGATCGTCCGGGCGACCCGACGGGCCCGGTCGAAGCCCCGAGCGGTGAGCGTGCCGCGCTGGAGGGCTCCCTCGAGCAGGTGCATCCCGTCGGACTCGAGGGGGAGGGCATCCAGCTCCTCCCGATCGAGGTCCCGGTTCATGCCTCCCCTCGTCCGCTGGCGGGTGCGGGCGGTGAGCACCCGCTCTCGAACGACCGCCGACGATTCGCCGGGTTGACCGAACATCTCGTCCCCCGTCACCGCTCGCACCGCCACCCGGAGATCGAAGCGGTCGATGATCGGGCCCGACAGCCTCCGTCGATAGCGGGCCACCTGCGGAGGCGAGCACTGACATGACCGGGTCCTGTCGCCGAGATACCCGCACGGGCACGGGTTGGTGGAGGCCAGCAGTTGGATGTTCGATGGGAACGTCACGGTTGCGCCCTTGCGGGCGATGGTGATGGCGCCCGACTCGATCGGCTGGCGCAGTCCATCGATGAGGGATGGTGGGAACTCCCCCATCTCGTCGAGATAGAGCACTCCTCGATGGGCCCGCGACACCTCGCCGGGGACGGGAACCCCTGACCCGCCCCCGAGGAGCGCGGCCGCCGAGGCGGAGTGGTGGGGTGCCCGAAACGGACGGCGGCGAGGGTCGGGCAGGCCCTGGCCTGCCGCTTCCCACACGAGCGCCACCTCGATCGACTCCTCCTCGTCGAGTGGCGGAAGGATGCCCGGCAGGCACGAAGCCAGCAGCGACTTGCCCGAACCGGGGGGACCACTCATGATCATGTGGTGGCCACCGGCCGCGGCCACCTCGAGGGCACGGCGGGCATCGGCCTGGCCCCGCACGACCCGCAGGTCGGGACGGCCGCCCGGGTCGGGGACGGGCGCTTCGACCGGCGGGCGCTGCCCCCGACCACCGAGGGTGACCTCGACGGCTTCGGCCAGGCTCCGGACCACCCGGACGTCGGCCCCCTCCACAAGCGCAGCCCGGGATCCGGCGTCGGCCGGCACGACGCACACCGCACCCAGGTCCCGGGCGACGAGGGCAGCCGCCAAGGCGTTGCGGTCCCCGCGCACCGATCCGTCGAGTGCCAACTCGCCCAGGGCGACGATCGAACGAGCACCAGCGGCACCGGTCGCCCCCAGGGCGGCCAAGGCAATCGGCAGGTCGTACGTCGAACCCTCCTTGCGAAGGTCGGCAGGTGCGAGGTTGACCACAACCCGGTGCGGTGGTCGCCGGCCGGTCGCGACCACGGCCGACCGAACCCGTTCGGCCGCCTCCCGGACCGCGGTGTCGGGCAGGCCCACGATGGTGAAGCGCGACTGGGCGCCCCCTCCTTGGTCATGTGCCTCGACGGCCACGGGACGCGGTTCGACCCCTACCTGGGTGGCCGAGTAGATGGATGCGTACATGGCGCGGACCGTACGCTCCGGGTGTGACAGGATCCGGCTTCCCGGGGAACGTCACACCGGCGTGATTCAATCATCAACATGTGGGAGAAACGCGCGATCCTCCTCGGTAAGCTGCTGTCGGGGTTCCCCAACCGGCTGAAAGGACGGGCGAGTGCACGAAGGCGAACTCGAGCGGTTCGAGTCCGAGGTCGAGTACCAGATCTACCGGGAGTACCGAGACGTGCTCCCGATGTTCCGCTACGTCGTCGAGACCGAGCGCCGCTTCTACCTCGCCAACGACGTCCACGTCGAGGAGCGGGAACGCAACGGATCGGTCTTCTTCGAGATCCGCCTCGACGACGCCTGGGTCTGGGACATGTACCGCCCGGCCCGGTTCCTCAAGACCGTCAGGGTCTTGAGCTTCCGCGACGTGAACATCGAGGAAGTCGACCAGGCCCCGGCCCTGGATCCCGACCTTCCCATTTGACCCTCGGGGCGGTCGGGGAGCACATCGCGGCCCGGATCATCGGCACACGCGGATACTCCGTCGTCGCCCGCAACCTGGCCGGGCCCACCGGCGAGATCGATCTCATGGCGCGGGCCGGACCCGACCTCGTCGTGATCGAGGTCAAGACGTCGACCGGTGCCGGGTCCCCCTTGGGCCGAATCGACGCCCAGAAGGCGGCCCGCCTGTGGCGCCTTGCCGCCTCGGTGGGCGCCGGCAGGGTCGAGTACCTGGGCCTCCGGCTCAGCCGGTCCGGGGTGACGATCCGGTGGCTACCAGGGTGAGATGCCGCGGCGCTCCGCCTCGCGTTCCCAGCATCCGCGGTGCCAGTGGCGGCGCAGGTCGACGACGCCGTCGGGGATGACGACGAAGTGAAACGTGCCCGGTTCGATGAACCCGTGGCAGGCCGGGCACAGGTACCGCTTGCGGGCAGCCCCCGGTTGGACGACGCGAACCTCGTCGGTCAGGTCCCCATCACGGCCCACAGGATCACTCCGATGGTCAGGGCGACGGCACCGATCACCATCGCGATGTCGGCTGCGCTCGGGCGCTGTTCACGGAACGGGTCAAGGCCCATGGGACGAGCCTACGAGGCCGTCGCCGTCAAGGACAAGCCTCCGTCCAGGCTCAGATTCCTCCCCAGCGGTCGAACGGCCACATCCGCACGAACGCCCGACCCACCACCGTTTCCTCATCGATGGTGCCGAAGACCCGGGAGTCGGAGGAGCTGTTGCGATTGTCACCCATGACGAAGAGGTGGTCGCGATCCACGGTGACGGGGCCGAAGTCGGCCATCTGGATGTCAGATGGCAGGTAAGGCTCGGCGATGGCCTCGCCGTCGACGTACACGGCGCCGTCGTGGATCTCGACCGTCTCGCCCCCGGTGGCGATCACCCGCTTGATGAAGTCGTCGGGCACGACTGCGGTACGCACGCCGATGGACTCGAACACGTTCCGGATGACGGCCTCTGCCAGCGTCTCCTCGTCACCGTTGCGGTAGGGGGATTCGAACACGACGATGTCGCCCCGGGCCGGGTCCTGGATGCGGTACTCGAGCTTGTTGACGAGCACCCGATCGTTGACCTCGAGGGTCGGGATCATCGATCCGGACGGTATCCAGAAGGCCTGGACGAGGAACGCCTTGATGACGATGGCGACCGCCAGGGCAACGATGATGAGCAGGGGCAGCTCGAGGAGGAACGGCAGACCCTGGCGATCACCGGCTTGTTGCCGGGATGCCGTGTTCATCGCCACTACGACCGCCCCCCGGGCGGCGTCAGTTCCGCTTCTCTTTGATGCGGGCCGACTTGCCGACCCGGTCCCGGAGGTAGTACAGCTTCGACCGGCGTACATCGCCGCGGCGAACCAACTCGATGCCCTGGATGATCGGTGCGTGGACGGGGAAGATGCGTTCGACACCCACCCCGTAGCTGACCTTGCGGACGGTGAACGTGGCCGTGGAACCCGACCCGTTGCGGGCGATGACGACACCCTCGAACGCCTGGATCCGTTCCCGGCCACCCTCGACGACCCGGACGTTGACACGGATGGTGTCGCCCGCGCGGAAGGGAGGGATGTCGTCGCGCTTGTAGGAAGCCTCTAGCAGTTCGAGGTCGTTCATGGGGACTCCTTGGGGGACGCACGACCGTGCGAGGACGGGAGTGTATCAGCGGCGCCGCTCTACTGCCTCATTCGGCCAGGACGCTCGTCGCTGGTGACAACCGTCGGGCGGCGTCCGAAGCCGCCGCCCCATGGGTCAGTCGGGTACCCGGTCGGCCTCGAGCAGGTCCGGGCGAACACGCGCCGTTCGCCGCGTGCGCTCCTCGAGCCGCCACTTCGCCACCGCGCCATGGTCACCGGACAACAGCACGTCGGGAACCGCCCATCCCCGGAACTCCGCCGGGCGCGTGTACTGGCCCTCCTCGAGGAGGCCGTCGCGGAACGACTCGTGCCCGATGGAATCGGGGTTCCCCAAGACCCCGGGAAGCAGGCGGGCCATCCCCTCGATGACGGCCAGGGCCGCCACCTCTCCACCGGCCAGGACGAAGTCGCCGAGGCTCACCTCCTCGTCCATGAGGTGGTCTGCCACCCGCTGGTCGATGCCTTCGTACCGGCCACACAGAAGGATGACGTGGGGCTCACCCGACCATCGATCGAGGTGTTGCTGTGAGAGACGCTCGCCGGCCGGCGAGAACAGGACCCGGTGGCCGGGCTCGACGGCGTCGAGGGCCTCGGCGATCGGGCCGATCTTCATGACCATCCCTGCGCCGCCACCGAAAGGCGCGTCATCCACGGTCCGGTGCGTATCGTGTGTGAAGTCACGAAGATCGACGAGATCCACCTGCAGTGCGCCACCGGTGATCGCGCGATCGACGATCGAGATGTCGAGGGGGCTGGAAAAAAACCCAGGAAAGATCGTAATGACTGAGACCTTCACTGCCGATGAAGCATAGGAGGCGCACCACGGACAGGAGCAGGCACGCCATGGAAAGCTCGATCGATAGCGGGGATCCCTGGGAAACGCAGGAGCCCGAAGAGGAACAACAGGCCGCGGGTGGGGTCAGCCCCATGGCCGAGGCCACCGGCCTCTTCGCCCGCGTCCGCGCCGCCGGTCGGGAGGACACGGCCGAGTCTCAGCCACCTGACGAGGATGATGATCCCGATTCCGAACCGGCCCCGGTGTACTCGCCGGACACCGATGGTGACGCGGCGGTGGAGTCGGTCGAGTCGGTCCTCCACGAACTGGAAACGGAGCCCACCCCAGTGTTCGATCTCGTCCCGCCGCCCGAGGAATTCGCACCCACGTACGAGCCTCCGCAGGTGGAGGCGGACCCGTTCGACCCCGGCGTCGACGCCTCTCCTTCGGAACCGGATCCGGCCCCGGCCCCACCCGTCCACCCCGTCGCCGACCCGGTGGAAGTCGACGACTACGGACTCCCGGACATCGAGTTCGGTGCCCCGGTCACCCCGGAAGGCGCCGAGCTGCCGACGGGCAAGGCGACGCTGGGAGCCGAGGGTTCGATCACCCGCCCGATCCTCCTCACCACCGATTCGGTGGGAAGTGCGCACCTCGCCCCGGTCGACCTCGTCGTCGCCGTCGAGGTGCTCCAGGAGCCCTCGGGCATCCCGAACGCAGTCGAGCGCGTGCTCGAAGCCCTGCGTGACCGGTGCGCCCAGGTCGGAGCAGAGGCCGTCGTCTCGGTGACCACCGACATCGTCGGTGTCGGATCGGTCGTCGTCGTGACCGGGTCAGGGACCGCCGTCAACCTGCTCTGACGAGTGTCGTGTCCGGCGACGGACACTCAGGACGAGGACCCAACCAGGCCCTCCGGGGGCGCAATGGTCACCGTCCTGTTCTCGATGTCGACCCCTGGCACGAGTTCGCGCACAAAAGGGATCTCCACCGGGTCGGGCGTGCCCACGATGAGCCGATCCTGTACCAGCCCCGAGGTCACTCCGAGCACTTCCCCCACCTGGGTGCCGTCCTCGAGCACGACCCGGCATCCGATGAGCTGTGTGGGCCACCACTCGTCCTCGGTGAGCGGGATGTCGGCGGGGGGAACTCGAATGGCCAACCCTCTCAGGGCTTCAGCCGCATCCCGGTCGCCGACCTCTTCGAAGGCCAGGATGAACCGGCCGTGGTGCCGGCGAGACGCCGAGATGGTGAGTGAACCGCGCTCCGTGTCGAACACCCGGCCGGGAGCGAACCGGGTGAGGTCGTCGTTGCCGGCGTGGAACACCACCTCGCCCCGGACCCCATGGGGCTTGCCGACGACGCCGGCGATCACCGACTCGGGTTCAGTCAAGGAACTCGACGTCGGTGGAGAGGCCCTCCTCTTCCCCGGCCACGGCGGCAATCGCCCGGATGGCGTTGGCCACCCGACCCTTACGGCCGATGACCCTCCCCATGTCGGACTTGGCGGTGCGTACTTCGGCGACGACCGAGTCGCCGCCTTGGTCGACGACCTCCACCTCGACCTGGTCGGGGTTGTCGACGATCTGGCCGACGACGTAGGAGACCACTCGTTCAACGATGCTGGCGTCGGCCATCATTCCTCCTCGTCGGCCGGGGCAGGAGTGCCCTCGACGGCCGGGGGGGCTTCGTCCGCGGTGGCGGCAACGGCCTCCACCGACTCGGGCGCGGCCACCGGCTCCTCGGGCACCGCCACCGCCGCCGGAGGCGCGGCGGATTTGTCACCGATGGTGTGGATCTCACCCCTGGCGATCCGGAACTGGGACCAGGCGCCCGAGATCTCGAGCACCTTCTTGGCGCGTTCGGTCGGCTGCGCCCCGTTCTGCAGCCAGGTGACGGCCTTTTCGTTGTCGACCTCGACGAGCGACGGCTCCTGCCGAGGCTCATAACGACCAATCGACTCGATGTAGCGCCCGTCGCGGGCCTTCCGGGAGTCGGTGACGACCACGCGGTAGACGGGTTGCTTCTTCTTGCCGAGTCGCATCAGGCGAATCTTGACCGCCATCTGCCTACCTCTTCTTTCGCTTCTTCGTGTTCTTCTTGCGCTGCGCAGTCGGGCGCCGCGGGGGGCGACCGGCACCCGGCATCCCGGGCACTCCTCCGCCCCCGGGGAGACCGGGCATCCCGGCCATGCCGCCGCCGGCAAACGCCTGCATCATCTTCTGGGCTTCTCCGAACTGCTTGAGCAGTTGGTTCACCTGCTGGAGTGACGTCCCGGAGCCCTTCGCGACACGACGCCGACGGTGGGCGTTGATGATGCGGGGACTCCGGCGCTCCTCCGGGGTCATCGAGCGAATGATCGCTTCGACCCGACCGAGGTCCCGCTCGTCGATGTCGACGTCGCGGAGTGCCGCTCCAGCGCCCGGAAGCATAGCAAGCAGCCCCTGCAACGAACCCATGCGGCGGATCTGCTGCATCTGCTTGAGGAAATCCTCGAGGTCGAACTCGGCCTTCTGCATGCGGGCGGCGAGGCGTTCCGCCTCCGCCTCGTCCCACGTGGACTCGGCCTTCTCGATGAGGGTGAGCAGGTCACCCATCCCGAGGATGCGTGATGCCATGCGCTCGGGGTGGAAGACCTCGAACTCATCGAGTCCTTCCCCCACCGTGGCGAACTTGATCGGCTTGCCCGTGACCTCGCGGACACTGATGGCAGCCCCACCCCGGGCGTCGCCGTCCAGCTTCGACAGCACGATCCCGGTGAGGTCGGTGTACGCCAGGAAGCCCTTGGCCACGTTGACGGCGTCCTGGCCGGTCATCGCGTCGACGACGAGCAGGGTCTCGTCCGGTTGGGCGACCTTCTTGATGGCGGCCAGTTCTTCCATGAGTTCGGTGTCCACCTGGAGCCGGCCGGCGGTGTCGATGAGCACGACGTCGTGGGCGCCCCGGGTCGCCTGCCTGAGTGCATCCCTCACCACCCGGGTCGGACGAGAGCCGCCGTCGACGTGCACCAGGACACCCACTCGTTCGCCGAGCTGCTGGAGCTGTTCGACGGCGGCCGGGCGCTGGAGGTCGGCCGCCACGAGGAGTGGCCGGTGCCCATTCGACTTCAGGTGTTTGGCGAGCTTGGCCGTCGTCGTGGTCTTGCCCGAACCCTGGAGGCCGACCATGAGCACCACCAGTGGTGACCTGGAAGGGGAGACGAGCGGGACATGGTCCCGTCCCAGCGTGGTGACGAGTTCATCGTCGACGATCTTGATGACCTGCTGTCCGGGCGTGAGGCTCTCCTGCACTTCCCCACCGACGGCCCTGGCCCGAATCCGGCCCAGGAGGTCGCGCACGACGCCCACGTTGACGTCGGCCTCGAGGAGTGCAAGCCGAACCTCCCTGAGGGCGGCGTCGACGTCTGCCTCGGAGAGGCGTCCCTTCCCCGTCAGGGAGCGAAAGATGTCTGAGAAGCGGTCGGTGAGTGAATCGAACATCGGGCGGCTGGCGCGAAAGCCTAGGAGGGTGGTCGACGGTGGGCGGTCCGGCGTCGTGCCCGGAGCTCCGACACTATTCGAGGAACGTGGCGAACTCGGCCACCGGGGAACGCTCCGTCACGAGACGGTTCACCGGAGCCGACGTGTCCTCGTACCCCATGGCCATGCCGACGACGAGGTCGTGATCTTCGGGCATCCCCAGGAACCCCTCCACCAGCGTCGTGTACTCACGCCAAGCGGCCTGCGGGCACGTGTCGAGCCCGTGGGCCCGGGCCATGGTCATCACCCCCTGCATGAACAGGCCCATGTCCACCCACCCCCCGAGGCGCATCGTCCGGTGAATGCCGAAGAAGAGGCCGACCGGGGCTCCGAAGAACTCGTAGTTGCGCCGGTGGGCGGCCCTCGTCTTGTCCCAATCGCCCTTCTCGATCCCCAGCAACCCGTACATGCCCCAGCCCATCGCGCGCCGACGCGAGAGGAACGGTTCGACGAACTCCGCCGGGTAGTACTCCCCCATGCCCTCGGTGGAGCCTTCGTCGAACTCCGCCAGGACACCGGCGACGAGGTCGTCGCGGGCTCCGCCGGACACGACCCAGACCCGCCACGGTTGCGTGTTCGTCCCCGAAGGTGCGCGGGACGCCGTCGCCAGGATGTCCTCGATGATCTCCCGGGGGACGGGGTCGGGCAGGAACGCCCGCACGGACCTCCTGGAGGTGAACGCATCGCGGACCGCGTCGAGAGATGACATCCGACCGGACCCTACTCCCGGCCGGGGTCGCACCCGTCCCGTGCCCGGGCGGGCACCTCTTTCCCGATGCCGCCTGCCTGCCCCGGTGGCATTCCTACACTGGGGGTCCCCCATGTCGCTCCTCGACTCGATCTCGACGCCCGCCGACCTCCGGTCCCTGACCGAGGACGAGCTGACGACCCTCGCCGCCGAGATCAGGACGTTCATCATCGAGCACATGGCCCGCACCGGCGGGCACCTCTCTCCCAACCTCGGCGTCGTCGAATTGACGCTGGCCCTCCACCGGGTCTTCGACAGCCCGCGGGACAAGATCATCTGGGACGTCGGCCACCAGGCCTACACCCACAAGCTCGTGACCGGCCGCAAGGACTTCGCCCGCCTCCGCCAGCAGGGTGGCCTCTCGGGGTATCCAAGCCGGGAGGAGAGCCCCCACGACTTCGTCGAGAACAGCCACGCCTCGACGTCACTCTCCTACGCGACCGGGCTCGTGAACGCACAGGCCGACGAGGGTGGGTTCGTCATCGCCGTCATCGGGGACGGGGCGATCACCGGCGGCATGGCCTACGAGGCTCTCAACCACATCGCCCACACCAAGCCCAAGGGGCTCATCATCGTCCTCAACGACAACGGCCGCTCCTACGCCCCGACCGTGGGGGGGCTGGCCCAGCACCTGGCCCGGCTCCGGGTGGATCGTCGCTACGAGGACGCCAAGCAGGCGCTGGGGCAACTCTTGCGGCGGCTCCCCGTCGTCGGGGAGTTCGCCGAGGAGACGGCGATGCGGTTCAAGGAGAGCGTGAAGGAGATGCTCACGACCCTCACCTTCTTCGACGTCCTTGGGCTCAAGTACACGGGTCCCATCGACGGCCACGATCGGGCCTGGCTGGAGGAGACCTTCACCCACGCCTGCGACTTCGACGAGCCGGTCGTGATCCATGTCATCACCGACAAGGGGCGGGGCTACGAACCTGCCGTGAACAACGCCGAGGACAAGCTCCACGGCGTCGGTCGGTTCGACATCGAGACCGGTCAGCCGCTGAGCAACGGGCTGACGATGACGAGGGTCTTCGAGGCCGCCATCCTCGAGGCTGCTCGTCGCGACAACGAGCTCGTGGCCATCACGGCGGCGATGCAATCCCCGACCGGCCTCACACCGATGGCCGAAGCCTTCCCGGATCGGGTCCACGACGTGGGGATCTCCGAGCAGCACGCGGTGACCATGGCCGCCGGCCTGGCCCTGGGCGGCAAGAAACCCATCGTGTCGATCTACTCGTCGTTCCTCCAGCGGGCGTTCGACCAGATCGTGTGCGACGTGGCCCTCCATGACCTTCCCGTTGTGTTCGTCCTCGACCGGGCGGGGGTGACGGGACCGGACGGCCCGTCCCATCACGGCGTGCTCGACCTTTCCTACCTCAGGATGATCCCGAACATGGTGATCGGCGCCCCGGCCGACGAGCACGAACTGGCGCGCATGGTCACGACGGCCACCACCACCGAGCATCCGATGGCGATCAGGTACTGGCGGGGCCCGGCGTCGGTGATCCCCGACCTGCCGGCCGCCCCGTTCACGATCGGGAGGTGGGAGCGCCTCACCAGTGGTGATGACGTCCTCCTGCTCGCCACCGGCAGGATGGTCGAGCCGGCGTCCAAGGCCGCGAGCCGCCTCGCCGAGCAGGGGATCGGCGTGACCGTCGTCAACGCCCGATGGGTGAAGCCGATGGACCCCCGCCTGGCGGAGTGGGCACGCGGTCACCGCCACGTCGTGACGGTCGAGGACAACGTGCGGGCCGGTGGATTCGGGACAGGCGTGGCCGAAACCCTGAGCGCCGGCCGGGTCCACACGCCCGTGACGATGCTCGGGATCGGCGACGGCTTCCTCGAGTTCGGCGACCAGCAGGCCCTTCTCACCGGGCTGGGTCTCGATGAGGCCGGGATCACCCAAGCGGTCGTCGACGCGCTCGGAAGCTGAGCCGCGCCACGGCGCGACGCTACGATCCCGCCCCCCATGGACCATCGCCTTGCCGCCCGGATGAAGGGCATTGAGCCTTCCTTCATCCGACAGATCCTTTCCGTGACGAAACGAGCCGAGGTCATCTCCTTCGCAGGAGGGCTCCCCCACCCCGACACATTCCCGGTGGAGGAGGTGCGTCAGGCGACGGCGCGGGTGCTGTCGGATCGGGGGAGACGCGCCCTCCAGTACACGACGACAGCCGGGGTCGACGAGCTCCGGGCCTGGATCGCCGCCCGCTACGCCACCCGCTTCGACATGATCGTCGACCCCGATGCCATCCTCATCGTGAACGGGTCCCAGCAGGCCCTGGACCTCGTGGCCAAGATCCTTCTTGATCCCGGCGACCACGTCCTCGTGGAAGCTCCCTCCTACCTGGGCGCCCTCCAATCGCTCTCGCTCTACCAGCCCACGGTGCGAACGGTGGCGCTGGGGCCGGGCGGGGTCGAACCCGGTCCGTTGGCAGCGGCCCTGGCCGATCACGACCCGAAACTCTTCTACTCGGTCCCGAACTTCCAGAACCCGACGGGTATCTCCTACGACGCCGCCACGCGGGCGGCCACCACCCGGGCGCTGTCCGACTCCGAGACGATCCTCATCGAGGATGACCCCTACGGCGAGCTGCGGTTTCGAGGCATCGGGTTGGACCCCATCTCGTCGGGGATCAGGGACCGGTCGTTCCTCATGGGCTCCTTCTCGAAGGTGGTTGCTCCCGGCCTCCGCATGGGCTGGGTCGTCGCTCCACCGTCGATGATCGAACCGCTCCATGTCGTGAAGCAGGCCGCGGACCTCCACAGCAACCACTTGGCCCAGGAGATCCTCGTCGAGCTGCTCGGATCCTTCGACCTCGACGCCCACCTCGATGCCACCCGGGCGCGGTACGCCGCCGGCCTGACCGCCATGGAAGACGCCCTCGACGCCCTCCTCCCGGAAGGCAGCGAGCGCACCCGGCCCGAAGGCGGCATGTTCCTGTGGCTGACGCTCCCGATCGGACTCACCGCCCGGGAGGTACTCGACGAGGCGATCGCCCGCGACGTCGTGTTCGTCCCCGGGGACGCGTTCTTCCTCGACGGCCGGGGAGAGCGATCCATGCGACTCAACTTCACGAACGGCGACCCGGCCCTCATCTCCCAGGGCGTGCACCGGCTGGCGGAGGCCATCGAGGCGGTGGCGGCTCGGCGGGGACGCCCGGTGGGATCGTAGGATCGGCCCATGTCCAGCGATCGCGCACTGCGCGACGACATCCGCCGCCTCGGGCGGCAACTCGGCGAAACCCTCGTTCGCCAAGCCGGGACCGACTTCCTCGACCTCGTCGAAGAAGTCCGTGACCTCACGAAGGTCCTTCGGGAAGCGCCATCGGACGAGGCCGCCCACCGCCTCGACACCCTCCTCGGTCGGCAGGACGTCGACACGATGGCGCTGCTCGTTCGAGCCTTTACCACGTACTTCCACCTGGCCAACGTCGCCGAGATGACCCACCGGCTGACCGAGCCCGACCCCGCCGCCGACCGAGGAGAGGAGTGGCTGGCCGGGGCGGTGGCCGCGATTGGCCAGGCCGGACTCGAACCCGACCTCGCCGAATCGGTCGTCCGCCGCCTCGAGGTGCGGCCGGTGTTCACCGCCCACCCGACCGAGGCGAGCCGGCGTTCCATCCTCCGCAAGCTCGTCCACGTCGCGGGCCTGCTCGAGGAGCGAAACGACCCCCGCGCCACCGACGGCGATCGACGGAGGGCCGACAGGCGGGTGGCCGAGCTCATCGACCAGGTGTGGCAGACCGACGAACTGCGGCTCGAACGTCCGACCCCGGTGGACGAGGCCCGATCGGCCATCTACTACCTCGACCAACTCTTCTCCGACGTCGTCCCCGGTGTCCTCGAAGAGTTCAACGTCCAGGTCGGTCGCCTGGGTGTGCACCTTCCCCCAGGGGCGCGTCCGCTCCGGTTCGGGACCTGGGTCGGCGGGGATCGTGACGGAAACCCCTTCGTGACCGCAGACCTGACGATGCGGATCCTCGAGATCCAGCACGAGCACGGGGTGCGCGACCTGCGTCGGGCCGTCGAGGCGGTGGCAGAGGAACTCTCGAACTCCATCCGGATCGCCGCCATCTCCGACGACCTTCATGCCTCCCTCGAACGGGATCGCCACCACCTCCCGGAGACGTTCGCACGGTTCTCCCGCCTCAACGCCGAGGAGCCGTACCGGCTCAAATGCGCATACGTGCACGAACGCCTCCGACGCACCGGGGATCGAATGGCCGCTGGGTCGCGGCACGAGCCGGGCGTCGACTACGCCGACCCCCGGGGCCTCCTCGACGACCTCCTGCTCATCGACGCCTCCATGCGCCAGAACCAAGGCGCGGTCATCGCCGACGGAACCCTCGCCAGGCTCATCCGGAACGTGGCCACGTTCGGTTTCCACCTGGCGACGATGGACATCCGTGAGCATGCCGAACGCCATCACATGGCACTCGAACACATCTTCGGCCTCCACGATCGCCGCTACTCGGAGCTGAGCCGGGCCGACCGAACGTCGCTCCTCGCCGATGAACTCGGCGCCCGGCGCCCACTCCTGACCGCGGCCACTGCCCTACCCGTCGACCCGGACTCCGTTCTCTCCGCGTTCCGCGCCATCCGGGACGCCCATGGCCGGTTCGGTCTGGACGTCATCGAGTCCTACATCGTGTCGATGACGACAGGGGCCGACGATGTCCTGGCGGCCGCCGTCCTGGGCCGGGAGGCGGGCCTCGTGGACATCGGGGGCGGCATCGCCGCCGTGGGGTTCGTCCCGCTCCTCGAGACCATCACCGAACTCCGCCGGGCCGGAGCCATCCTCGACGACCTCCTCTCGGTGGCTCCCTACCGGGACCTCGTTCGCCTACGCGGCGACGTGCAGGAGGTGATGCTCGGCTACTCCGACTCCAACAAGCACGGGGGGATCACCACCTCACAGTGGGAGATCTACAAGGCCCAACGGGACCTCCGGGACGCCGCCCAGCGGCACGGGGTCATCCTGCGGCTCTTCCACGGCCGCGGCGGCACGGTCGGGCGAGGGGGCGGCCCAACCCACGAGGCGATCCTCGCCCAACCCTGGGGTGTCATCGACGGCCCCATGAAGCTGACCGAACAAGGCGAGGTCATCTCCGACAAGTACGCCCTTCCCCACCTCGCCCGTCGGCACCTCGAACTCACCATGGCCTCGGTCCTCGAGGCGTCACTCCTCCATCGCACGGCCCGTAAGCCCGATGACGTCCTCATCCGCTGGGACGAGATCATGGACCTCGTCTCCGACGCGGCGTTCGCCGCCTACCGCCGCCTCATGGACGATCCGTCCCTGGTCCCGTACTTCCTGGCATCAACCCCGGTGGAGCGGCTCGGGGAGATGAAGATCGGCTCTCGGCCGTCGCGGCGGGCGGGCGGAGGGGGCATCGAGGGTCTCCGAGCCATCCCATGGGTGTTCGGATGGACCCAGACCCGCCAGATCGTGCCGGGGTGGTTCGGTGTCGGCTCGGGACTCGGGGCCGCCCGGGCGGCCGGCCTCGCCGCCGAGGTCACCACGATGCACGACGACTGGCTCTTCTTCCGGACGTTTCTCTCGAACGTCTCGATGACGCTCGCCAAGACGGACCTGGGGATCGCCCGTCGCTACGTCGAGGCACTCGTGCCCGCCGAGCACCATCACGTCTTCGACGTCCTCGTCGACGAGCATGACCGGACACTCGACGAGATTCGCCGCATCACCGGCAACGCTGCTCCCCTCGACGACAACCCCGGCCTGCAGCGAACACTGTCCGTACGCGACCGCTACCTCGACCCCATCAGCTACCTCCAGGTCGCGCTCCTGGCCCGGGCCCGCGCCGAGTCCACGCCGGCACTCGACCGGGCGCTTCTGCTGACGATCAACGGGATAGCCACCGGTCTGCGCAACACCGGGTGAACGTCAGAAGTACGAGATCCCCGTTGCCCGCTCGGCACGGGAGAGCGCTTCGATGACCGCCCGGTCCCCGTGCTTGCGGCGGGTGAGCGCCACGAGCACCTCAATGGCCACGGCCCGGGCGGCGGCCGGCATCTCCGGGGTGTCGCAGCTGGCCGCCAGGTCGGCATGGTGGACGACCAGTTCGACGAGCCGGGTCTTGAGGTACTCGTCGAGCGGAAGGGCGAACGCGTCGAGGACCGCCACCCGACGGTCGATGGGAAGGCGGGGAAACCTCTGTTCGAGCTCGTCGACCCACCCCGCCACCCGCTCGGCGAGCGCGGCTGGTCCGTCTGCGGCCTCCTGCTCCCCCCGCCTGATGACCCCCGCGCCGAATCCCGGCTCGCGACGGTCGAACGAGTCGAAGTAGTCGACCGCATCCATTTCGGGTCCGCGAGGAGGGGTCGGTTGGTCGAGGTACCGAACCACGGTTGCCACGCCCCTCACGAAATGACCGACGAGTCCGCCGACGGTGAACCCGGGCAGGACCGATGGCTCCGACCACACGTCGCCTGCCGCCGACACCACCCCCGGAACGACCCGGGCCGCGGAAAGGTAGATGGCACGAACCCCCGGCGTCGTCATGTCGTACCGAACAGCCGATCGCCCATGTCGCCCACCCCGGGCCGGATGAAGTACCGGTAGTCCAGGTCCCGATCGAGGGCAGCCGCCACGATCCTGACATCCGGGTGTTCCTCGAGCATCCGTTCCACGCCCACCGGGGCCGCGCACACGACCATGGCGGTGATGTCGGTGCCCCCCATGCTCTTCACCCTGTCGACGGCCCAGCACAGCGAGCCCCCGGTCGCCAGCATCGGCTCGAGGATGAGGACGTGGGCGTTGCCCAGAGGCGGCAGCTTCGTGTAGTACTCCTGCGGCTGGGCCGTCTCCTCGTCGCGGAACACGCCCACGTACCCGACGGTCAGGTTCCCGACCTGCCGGGTGATGCCTTCGAGCAGACCCAGGCCGGCCCGCAGGACGGGGACGGCCACGAGATCCTTGGCGATCCGGGCGCCGGTCGTCCGTTCGAGGGGGGTCTCGACCTCGACCTCCTCCACCTCGAACTGCCGGGCTGCTTCCAGCAGGAGGGCGGAGGCGAGTCGGCGCGTCGTCCGACGAAACGTGTCGGGATCGGTCTCCCGATTCCTGAGCACCGTCATGTTCGCCTGGACGAGTGGATTGTCGACGACCGTGAGATTGGGGTAGGTGTGGGCGTTCATCCCGGGCAAGGCTAGTGCCGTGTCCGCCCCGCACCGCTGCGACCCACCCACCGGGGCCTTCGGGCTGTAGCGTAGGCTCGTGGAGATCGAGCTCACGCCGTTCCAGGAGGCCGTCGCTCGTGTCGTCTCCGGCCTCCGACCGGGGGAGGTGGCCACGTACGGGGAGGTGGCGGCGGAAGCCGGGTACCCGGGGGCCGCTCGGGGCGTGGCCGGCGTCCTCAAGCGGGTCGATGCCCTCCCCTGGTGGCGGGTCACCCGGGCCAGTGGGCGCCTTGTGGCCCACCTGGAACGAGAGCAGGCGGCGCGCCTGGCCGGGGAGGGGCTCGTCGTCCATGACGGACGGATCGTGGTCGGGGGCGAGGAGAGGTAGCGCCCGGGGCCCGCCTGTCGCGTGTCCGTCGTCCCGCCTACACCGCCGCCGGGTCGGCCTTGTGGGCCCGGACCCGGAGGCGCACGTAGTCGGCCTCCCAGTGGTCACCTCGCCACATGGTCGGGCGAGCCACCTCCTCCACCTCCTCGAGGAAGCCGGCGACGTCGCCGATCCCGGCCGTGGCCCACCCTCCGAACGCCCGCACCCATCCGGCGGGGCCGGCTTCGAGGCGCGTCGGGCGGGAGAACCGGGTGACGAGATCAGGGACCAGCCCGGCCACCTCGATCGCCGCCCGGTACTCGGCTTCCCCCGGGAAGTACCACGGGTGGGCCAGAGCCTGGTCGGGATGGACCGCCAGGATGGCGGCGATGAGAGCGGCGCAGTTGCCGGATCCACCGAACTCCGCCACGAATCGGCCCCCGGGGGCGAGGTGCCGTTCGACCACTGCCAGGGCCTGTTGGGGACCGGGGAGCCAGTGGAGCACGGCGTTGGAGAAGACGCCGTCGAACGCCTCCCCCAGGTCCAGGCCCGCGATGTCGGCCACGATCCATCGCAGCTCGGGGTAGCGCGCCCTGGCCCGCCCGATGAGGACCGGGTCCGAGTCGACACCGGTGACCTGCGAGCCGGCCATCGTCGCGCTGAGCTGTCCACCACCGCAGCCCAGGTCGAGGATCCGCTCGCCCGGTCGAGGGTCGAGGAGCGCCACGACGTCCCCGCCCAACTCCCAGACGAACCGGTGGTGGTCCTCGTACGCCTCGGCATCCATCATCGGACGGACCCGTACATCCGGGCCACCTCGATGGCCACCCACGCGGGGCGCTCCATCGGGAAGAAGTGGCCCACGCCCGGGAGGCGGACATGCCGGGCACGCAGGTGGACGGCGGTCTCGGCGGCGTGAGCCGGCGGGTGGGTGACGGAGTGCTCAGCCGTCATGAGGGTCACGGGGCAGGTGATCGACGGGAGGTGAGGCCACAACTCGACCATGTCGGAGCACCCGAACGTCATGGCCTCCCACGCCGGGGAGCACTTGAGGACAACGCCACCGGGGATCTCGGCCAGCCCGTACTGTCCGTGCACCTCGAGTAGGCCCTCAACCCAGGTGGCGAACACCTCCTTCGACGAGAAGTTCTCCATGGCGGCCGCCCTGCTCGGGTACCGGTCACGGCGGCGGCGAGCACCGTCGGCCCACGGGTTCCCGAAGCGACGCTCCTGGTCGGTGAGGAACTCGATGCTCATCGCGGCAGGGTCGGCCACCACGATGCCGGAGAACGTCGAGGGAAGCCGCACCTCGGCCGCCAGAATCGCCCCGCCGCCCATCGAGTGTCCGACGCCGATCGCCGGTCCGTCCCCGGCGAGGGCGCCCATCACGGCTTCGACATCCCGGCCGTAGTCCCACCAGGACAGGGCCTCCGGGACGTCGGAGTCGCCGTGTCCCCGCATGTCGGCGGCCAGCACCGTTGCCGTGATCCCCAGGCGCCTCACCTCGGCCACGACCGGCGCCCACATCTCCTTGTGGAACCCGGTGGCGTGCACCACGAGGATGGTCCCACCGCCACCGGGCCACTCAAGCACCGCCAACTCGACCCCGTCGAATGAGGCGACGCGGTGGGGTGTCGCCTCGTGAATGAGATCGTGGAACGTCACGGGCGGGGACTCTAGGGATGCCCGGCCAACCGGGTGGGCGCGGGCGCCCGGAGGAGGGCCGGGACGGTCAGGACGTCCCGGGGTCCGTTGCCGGTTGGGGGATCCAGACCCAAAACCGGGATCCTCCCGCGTGGGGTCGTTCGTACCAGATCCGGCCTTCGAGCCGGGCCAGTGCCGAACAGACGATGTGGAGGCCGATTCCCGCCTCACCCTGTGAGCCCCGTGCCAGCCGTTCGGACATGGCAGCCTCATCCACGCCCGGACCGTCGTCTTCGACCACGATCGCTCGACGGCCATCCGCGTCGAGCGCCGCCCTGACGCGGATCGTCGACCCGCCGTGCACGGCCGCGTTCGTCACGAGGTTGAAGAAGACCTCCGCCACCAGCTCGCGACGGGCCATGAGCACCGGCAGGTCGCCATCCACGTCGAGCCGGCTCCCGGCCGAGTCCACGACCGGTGCCGCTCTCTTGCGTACCCCATCCATCACCTCGTTGAGGTCGATGGGCTCGACCGCCACGCCACCGGACTGTGAGGACCGAGCGAGGAGCAGGAGGCCGGCCACCACGTCGGCGAGCCGGGTGACCCACCCATCGAGGTCGTCCAAGGCGGCCGAGGACTCATCGACCCCTTCGCGCAGCTCGGCCACAAGGGCCGCCACCTCGGTGAGTCCGCTTCGCAGGTCGTGGGCAACCCACCCCGCGAAGTCCTTGAGCTCCCGGTTGGCCCTCTGCAGCCGGTCCACCACCGCCTCCCGCTCGGACACGTCGGCAAAGCAGGCGATTCCCAGGCGACCGTCACCAACATCGAGATGGCCCAGCGACACCTCCACCGGGACGACGGTACCCCCGGCCGCCTTGGCGTGGAACGTGCGGCCGGCTCCCATCGGGCGGCGCAACGGACTGGCGAAGAAGGATTCGAGGTGCTGGGTGTGGGGCTCGACGGATGCGTCCGGCAAGAGCAGCGACAACGGCCGGCGTGTGAGCGAGCCCTCGATGTGGCCGAGGATCTCGTGGGCGGCCCGGTTGGCGAAGGCGATCCTGCCCCGCTCGTCGACGAAGAGGACGCCTTCTGCGATGGCGTCGAGCAGCGTACGCAGGGAGATGTCCGCCATGAGCATGCCCACGTAGTAGTCCAACTGCCGCTCGTGGTGGTCCACCGTCATCGCGCGCTCCTCCTCGTTGCCTCTCGTCACCGGCCGATCCCCCCATGTGTGTCGTACGTAATCGACACGGTCCCGGATGAGGGGTGCGACTGACACGTGAGGACGAAGCCCGCCTTCCGCTCTTCGTCGGTCAACGCGTAGTTCTTGTCCATGACCACCTCACCCTCCACGACGACGGCCTTGCACGTGGCACACATGCCCCCCTTGCAGGCGAACGGCACCTCGGATCGCACGGTGCGGGCGTAGTCGAGGATCGAGGGCCCGGCCGGGTCGACGTACACCACCGACGACCGTCCGCCCAGGGTGACCGTGACGGTGGCGAGACCCTCGCGAGGCGCTCCCTCGATGGGCACGTACTCGACCCGCTCATCGAAGAAAAGCTCGGTGTGGACGTCCTCGGATGACACCCCGGCCTCGGCCAGGACGGCCCGAACGTCCTCGATCATCCCGAGGGGACCGCAGAGATACCACCGGTCGATGGTGCTCGCCTCGACGAGCGTTCCGAGGATCGACTCCACCTTCGGCCCGTCGAGGCGGCCCTCGAACAGGGGCACTTCATTGGGTTCCCTGCTCAGGACGTGGAGCATCCGGAAGCGTCCGAGGAACCGGTCCTTGAGCTGCTCGAGATCCTCGAGGAACATGATCGACTTCGCCGACCGATTCCCGTACAGCAGGGTCCAGGAGGCCGCCGGCTGAACGGCCAGGCTCGTGGCGATCATCGAGAGGACGGGGGTGATGCCGGACCCTGCGGCGAGCGCCACGAAGCGGCCGGCCCGGGCCGGGTCATGGGTGAACTCCCCCACCGGGGGCATGACGTCCAGGTGGTCACCGGGCGCCAACTTCGTCGTGGCGTACGTCGAGAACCTCCCATCCGGGATGCGTTTGACGCCGATGCGAAGGCGCCCCCCGGCGGCATCGGTGCAGATGGAGTACGAGCGCCGGACGTCCTCGCCGTCGATCGTGGACCGGACGGTGACGTGCTGCCCCGGGGTCCACATGAACCGGGGACGCAGCTCGTCCGGGACCTCGAAGGTGACGGCCACCGCCTCCTCGGTGAGCGGTGCCACCTCGGCGACGCGGAGCGTGTGGAAGCTGAGGACACGACCCGTTGCAGCCGGCACTCAGATCTCCTTGAAGTAGTCGAACGGTTCGAGGCACGCACGACACCGGTGGAGCGCCTTGCACGCCGTCGACCCGAATTCGCTGACCGGCTCCGTCTCGTTGGAACCGCAGCGGGGGCAGCGGATCGGCAGCCGGAGGGTGACCCCGGTGGGACGGGGGGACGCGATCCCGTACTCCTCAAGCTGGCGCTTGCCGTCTTCGGTCATCCAGTCCGTCGTCCACGCCGGGGCGAGACGCGTCCTCACCTCGACGTGTCGGAAGCCCGCGGCGCGCAGTGTCTCCTCGACCCTCATGCGGATGTGGTCCATGGCCGGGCACCCCGAGTACGTGGGCGTGATCGTGACCGTGACCTCGTCACCGTCGGTTTCGACATCCCGCAAGATCCCGAGGTCGATGATCGACAGCACGGGAACCTCGGGGTCCTTCACCGTTTCCAGCGCGACCCGGGCCGACGCCGCGTCGAGGCCCATCACCACTCCAGCCCCGGATAGGAACGCTGCAGGAACTGCAGCTCCGGCAGCATCCGTCCCAGCGCTTCGGTGTGATGGCCGGTGCGTCCCCCGCCCCGCTGTCGGGGGTCGGCGGGGCGCCGGAGATGTGCTCGGTCCAGCACGTCTCCGATGGTGGTCTCCCATGTGGACCGGAGGGAGGCGGGATCCGGGGCCATGCCGGCGGCGACCAGCGCGGCTTCGACCTCGTCGCCCCAGAACAGCTCGTCGGTGTAGCGCCACATGAAGTCGAGCCCGGCCTGCATCCGTTCGTTGCTCTCCTGGGTTCCGTCACCGAGCCGGACGACCCAGGTGACGGAGTGCTGCAGGTGGTACCGGGCTTCCTTGGCCGCCTTCCCGGCGATGCCACCCAGCTGGGCGTCCGCCGAGTCGCGCAGCGCTTCGAGGAGCGGGAGCCGCCAGGCGTCGAAGAGGAGCTGGCGAGCCATCGTCTGGCCGAAGTCACCGTTCGGCTGCTCGCACAGTACGAGGTTGAGGAAGTCCCGCTCGTCACGGAGGAAGGCAAGCTGGTCCTCGTCGCGGCCCTTGCCCTCGACGGCCCCGGCGTAGGCGTAGAAGTTGCGGCAGTGGCCGATGTGGTCCAGGGCCAGGTTGGCGACGGCGATGTCCTCCTCCAGATCGGGTTGCCAGCTCACGAGTTCGGCGAGGCGCTGGCCGAGGACGAGGCTGTCGTCGCCGAGCCGCACGAGGTAGGTGAAGAGGGCGGAACGGAGTGCGGAGTCCACCGTCTGGGTCACATGTGCCCCACTTCGTCCGGGATCTCGTAGAAGGTCGGATGGCGGTAGGGCTTGTGGGAATCGAACCACGCCTCCTCCTCGAACGGGTCGGTGGCGTGGATGGCGGCAGACGGGACGACCCAGATCGAGACACCCTCCTGGCGGCGGGTGTACACGTCGCGGCCGTTCTGCATGGCCGTCTCGGCATCCGGGGCGTGGAGGCTCCCGACATGGACGTGGTTGAGGCCCCGGGACGGGCGAACGAACACCTCCCAGAGGGGGAAACCGGGCCCGGCGCTGCTCGACGACTCGGCTTCGGGCTCACCGGGAACGTGGGGCACGTCGTAGCTCACGCGCTCGCCTCCATCCGGGTCTGTTTGGTGGCGTGCGCCCGGGCGGCCTCCCGCACCCACGCACCGTCGCTCCAGGCCTTGACCTTGTGGGCGATCCTCTCCTTGTTGCAGGGGCCGTTGCCCTTCACGACCTCCCAGAACTCGACCCAATCGATTTCGCCGAACTCCCAACGCTCGGACTCATCGTCCCACCGGAGGTCCGGGTCCGGGATGGTGAGCCCGAGGAAGTGGGCCTGGGGGACCGTGGCGTCCACGAACCGCTGTCGCAGCTCATCGTTGGTCTCCCGCTTGATCTTCCACTCCACCGCTCGCTGGGTGTGGGTGGACTCGGCGTCGGGCGGGCCGAACATCATGAGGGCCGGCCACCACCACCGGTCGAGGGCGTCCTGGGCCATCGCCTTCTGCTCGGCGGAGCCGTTGGCGAGGACGAGCATGATCTCGTAGCCCTGGCGCTGATGGAACGACTCCTCCTTGCAGATGCGGATCATGGCCCTGGCGTAGGGCCCGAACGACGTCCGGGTGAGCATCACCTGGTTGGTGATCGCGGCGCCGTCCACGAGCCAGCCGATGGCGCCGATGTCGGCCCAGGTGAGCGTCGGGTAGTTGAAGATCGACGAGTACTTCTGACGCCCGGTGTGGAGCATGTCCTGGAGTTCGTCCCGCGAAATACCCAACGTCTCGGCGGCGGAGTAGAGGTAGAGGCCGTGGCCGGCCTCGTCCTGCACCTTGGCGATCAGGATCGCCTTGCGTCGCAGGGTCGGCGCCCGGGTGATCCAGTTCCCTTCGGGCTGCTGGCCTATCACCTCGGAATGGCCGTGCTGGGCGATCTGACGGATGAGGGTCTTGCGGTACTCGTCAGGCATCCAGTCGCGCGGCTCGACCTTCTCATCGCCGGCGATGAGGGCATCGAATCGTTCTTGAGGCGTCACGGCACCCCCCGGGGCTCGGCGTTCCGGGCCCATTGTAGGCCCCGTTCGGGCGCCAACCCGGGGCCGTGCGGACCTGTAGCGTTGGGGGACGGACAGGAGGTGCGATGGAACCGATCACCGACGCCCTCGAGCGGGCCGAGGCGGCGCTGGACGCCGGGCGCGGTCTCGCCGGCACCGGGTTCTGGCCGGCCGTGAGGGCCGTGAAGGAGGATCCGACCGGCGTCGACCTCCACCGGATCGCCGCCATCGACCGGCGCGCCTTCGAGGCCTGGGCCCTCATCAAGGTCCCCGTCAGGTCGGGGACGGTCCTCGCCTGCCTGGCGCTCGCCGTGGGGCTCGCGCTCATCGGACTGGCGTACCGCGACATCCCCCTGCGGAACTGGGTGTTCCTCGTCGGCTTCGGCATCGTGTGGGTCACCACCCACGGGCTGGGTCACCTCATCGTTGGTCGGGCATTGGGAATGCGCTTCACCCATTGGTTCGTCGGCACGCTCCGGCGACCACAGCCCGGCGTCAAGGTCGACTACGCCACCTACCTCACGGCCCCGGCCCGCCACCGGGCCTGGATGCACGCCTCGGGGGCCGTCGTGTCCAAGCTGATCCCGTTCCTCCTACTTCCCCCGGCCTACATCGCCGACGTGTCGGCGTGGGTGCCGCTCGTGGTGGCCGGGTTCGGTGTCATCTCCCTCGTGACCGACATCATGTGGTCCACGAAGGTGTCGGACTGGAAGAAGTACCGCAGGGAGATGGGCTTCGCCTCGACCGGCTGAGCACCGGCGGGACCGGTCCACTCGCCCCGGTAGCCTGTCCGCCGTGGACGTCGTCGAACTCATCGAGCGCAAGCGGGACGGAGGTCGCCTCACCGGCGACGAGATCCGATGGCTCATCCGTGCGTACTCCGACGATCATGTCCCGGCGTACCAGATGGCCGCGATGGCGATGGCCATCTACCTGCAGGGGCTCTCGGTGGACGAGTTGGGGGTGTGGACCGAGGCAATGATGCACTCCGGGGACGTGCTCGACCTGTCCTCGAACCCGTTGCCCAAGGTCGACAAGCACTCCACCGGCGGGGTCGGGGACAAGGTCTCGATCCCGCTCGCCCCCATGGTGGCAGCGTGCGGCGTCGCCGTCCCCATGGTGAGCGGGCGCGGTCTCGGCCACACCGGTGGCACGCTCGACAAGCTCGAAACGATCCCCGGGTTCACCACGACGCTCGACCCCGACGCGTTCGTCCGGGTCCTGTGCGCCACCAACCTTGTGATGGCAGGCCAATCCGAGACTCTCGTGCCGGCCGACCGCCGCCTGTACGCACTCCGGGATGTGACGGGAACCGTGTCATCCATCCCCCTCATCAGCTCCTCGATCATGTCCAAGAAGCTGGCCGAGGACATCGACGCGCTCGTGCTCGACGTGAAGGTCGGCAACGGGGCGTTCATGACGACGCTCGAGGAGGCCACCACGCTGGCCAGGACGATGTTGGCGATCGGGGAGGCGCACGGGACGGCGGTGTCTGCATTCCTCACGGACATGTCCCAGCCACTGGGCCGGGAGGTCGGAAACGCCAACGAGGTCCGCGAGTCGATCGACGTCCTGCGCGGGTCGGGGCCCGCCGACCTCACCGAGATCGTGTATGCGCTCGGCGCCGAGATGCTCACCTTGGCCGGCGTGGCCGCCGACGAGATCGAGGCCCGCGAGCGTCTCCACCGCACGGTGGCCGACGGATCCGCCCTCGAGCTGTTTGCCTCCGTCGTCGAGGCCCAGGGGGGCGACCCGGCCGCCGTGCTCGACCCCACCCTCCTTCCCCGGGCGGTCCACAGGCATACGATCACGGCCTCCGTGGACGGGGTCGTCACCGGGGCCCATGCTCGGAGGATCGGGGTGGGCGCCATGCGGCTGGGTGCCGGTCGCTCACGGCTGGAGGACATCATCGACCCCGGGGTGGGAATCACGGTCCTCGCCAAGGTCGGCGACACGGTCTCCGTCGGCGACCCCCTGGCCCTTGTCGCCTGGAACGACCAGGATCGTCTCGACGCCTGCCTCTCCCAACTCGACGCGGCCTGGGAGTTCGGCGACTCGTGCGTCCCTCCGCCTCTCATCCACGACGTGCTGCGTACCCCGCGACCGGCGTCGGCATCCCGGTGACGGCCGGATAGGCTCCTCGGATGTTCGAACTACTCCAGGAGGCGGCGATCCACATCGCCACCCACACGGGGCGGGAACGCCACGACGTTGCCCTCGTGCTCGGCTCGGGGTTGTCACCGTACGCCGGGTCACTGCCCGGGGCCCTCACCGTCCAGTACGAGGACATCCCCCACTTCCCCGTCCCCACGGTCCAGGGACACGCCGGGCACCTCGCCTCCGCCGACCTCGCGGGGGTCAGGGTCCTGGCCTTCGCCGGCCGAACCCATCTCTACGAGGATCGCCCCCTCGACGACATCGTGTTCGCGGTCCGAACCGCCATCCTCGCCGGGTGCCACACCGTCCTCCTCACGAACGCGTCGGGAGGATGCAGCCCCGACCTCGCGGCCGGCGACCTCGTCCTCATCACGGATCATCTCAACCTCACCGCCACCAATCCCCTCATGGGCCCGAACGACGAACGCCTGGGGACCCGTTTCCCCGACCTGACCGAGGCCTACTCCAAGCCACTGCGCGCCGCCGCCCGGGAGGCTGCATCCCGTGTCGACGTCGACCTCAAGGAGGGTGTGTATGCGTGGTTCACCGGCCCGTCGTACGAGACCCCGGCGGAGGTCGAGATGGCTCGGAGGCTCGGCGCCGACCTGGTCGGCATGTCGACCGTTCCCGAGGTGATCGCGGCCCGCCACATGGGAGCTCGGGTGCTCGCCATCAGCCTGTGCACGAACCTGGCGGCCGGGATCTCGCCCACCCCGCTGAGCCACGACGAGGTGAAGCTGGCTGCCGACCGGGCCCGCGACCGGTTCACCCGCCTTCTCGACGCGGTCATCCCGGCCATCGGCACCCGATAGCCGACCACCCAACGCCCGGTCGGGTCCGGATCGGGCCGGGGGCCCCAGTCCTAGTATTGGCCGATCGCACATGAGTAAGGAGGACCTGTGAAGGTCGCAGTTTGCGTCAAGCAGATCCCGGATCCCGCATCCGACTACCAGCTCGACCCGGAGGACCACACCTTGGTTCGCCCCAACGAGCAGGTGCTCGACGACACGGACCGGTACGGAGTGGAGGTGGCGCTCCAGATGGCCGAGCGCCACGAGGGAACCGTCACGCTCATCTCCATGGGCCCCTCGGGCAACCTCCAGGGCGTTCGCCAGGCCTTGGCCATGGGGGCCGACAAGGCGGTCCTCGTGGACGACCCGTCACTCAAGGGGGCGGACTCGCTCACGACCGCCCGGGTCCTGGCGGCAGCCATCGAACGGGAGGGATTCGACCTCGTCATCGCCGGCACCGAGTCGACCGACGGGTACTCGGGGGTCGTTCCCCAGCAGGTGGCAGAACTCCTGTCGGTCCCCGCCCTCACCTACGCAATCGCCATCGAGTACGCCGACGGCACGGTTCGTATCAAGCGGCAGACCGCCACCGGCTACGACGAGGTGGAAAGCGAGACCCCGGTCCTCGTGTCGGTCACGTCGGGCGTGGTCGAGCCTCGCTATCCCACGTTCAAGGGGATCATGCAGGCCAAGTCGAAGCCCGTTGACACGCTGACCGCCGCCGACCTCGGGGTCGACGGTTCCGTCGGCCAGCAGGTCACCGCCGTCGACGTGTCCCCGGCCAGGGCTGCCGGGGAGAAGGTCGAAGACGACGGTGAGGCGTACCTGCGGATCATCACCGCACTCGAGGAAGCGAAGGTCATCTGATGCCGTGGGTCTACATCGAAGAGTCCCAGGGCGCCCCGGTCACCGTGGGCCTGGAGGTCCTCTCCAAGGCGCGCAGCCTGGGCGAACCCACCGTCGTCTACGTCGGCGAGGGGTCCGATGCGGCCTTCGCCACGCTTGGTGCCCACGGTGCGGCCAAGGTGCTCCACATCACACCACCGGCCGGCATGCTGGGAACTGCCCAGGTGGCGGCAACGATCGCGGAACTCATCGCCGCCCACTCACCCGGGGTTCTTCTCCTGGGGATGACGTACGGCGCCCGGGACGTGGCAGGTCGGCTTTCGGCCCGGACCGGCGGGACCGTCCTCGCCAATGCGATCGACGTCTCGCTCGATGGCGGCGTTTCGGCGGTCAATGAGGTCTTCGGCGGTGCCAAGCTCGTGACGACCCGCGTCACCGGGCCGGGAACGCCCCTCGTGCTCGTCCGACCCAAGTCGTTCCCGGCCGAACCATCCGGCGGGGACGTACCCCCGATCGAGTCCGTTCCGCTCGCGGATGCCGGCCACGCCGGGAGCGCCCGGGTGACGGGCACCCACACCGAAAAGGCCGCGGGACCCAAACTCGAGGACGCCGCCATCGTCGTCGCCGGTGGCCGCGGCCTCGGCAAGGAAGAGGCCTTCGGGATGGTCGAGGAACTGGCCGACCTCCTCGGAGGTGCCACCGGCGCCACCCGGGCGATCGTCGATTCGGGTTGGGTCCCCTACGCCAAGCAGGTTGGACAGACCGGCAAGACCGTCAAACCCGACGTCTACATCGCGTGTGGGATCTCCGGTGCGATGCAGCATCTCGTCGGGATGAAGGACTCCTCGACCATCATCGCCATCAACAAGGACGAGGAGGCTCCGATCTTCGCGGTCGCCGACCTCGGCATCGTGGGTGACGTCCACAAGGTGCTGCCCCAGGTGATCGAGGCGCTCAAAGGCCGCTAGGCGGTAGGTGGGGCCGGTGGACCTCGATGACCCCGAGGTCCACCCCTCACAGCCGGGCCCGGTGCTTGGCGACCACCTTCCGGATCGACTCGATGCTCGGGGGCGGGCCGGACCGCACGAGTTCGTGGTCGACGAAGAGTGCGTCCGTGTGGCCCCATTGCGCAATCGCCGTCCGGTTGGAGGTGTCCACCTCGCGGAACACGAGATCGTCACCCCCTTCCTCGACCACTCGCTTCGCCCGCTCGAACACGAGGTTCTGGGCCATGCACCAACCGTTGGAGAACGCGGTCACCGTGACCTTGCCCGGGACCAGCTCGGGGAGTTTGGTCGCGCCGTCGTACCAGCGCGGGGGCACGGCATCGTCCGTGAACGGCTTCCAGAGCAGCACCGCCATCCCTTGGCGGTCGACCGATCGATACCCCTGCTGGCGGAACCACGACGCCTTCATCCACACCGGCAGCCACAGCCCCCAGGCGACGAGACCCTTGGCCCCCAACGACCGCGCATCCTCCTCGGCGGCCGCCAGAAGGGCTTTGCCCATCCCCCGGCCCTGGAAGTCACCGCGCCCCTCGTCGTGGCCGTGGACCCAGACGCAGTGGATGACGTGGAGGTCCGACCCGTCCACGAAGGAATGCTCGATGGGGACGTACTGGATCATGCCACCCACCGTTCCCGCCTCGTCCAGGGCCAGCTTGGCCCGCAGGCCCAACGGCAGGGTCCGACCGACCCACTCCTTCCGTTTCGAACCGGCCTCGGCCGCCTCCTCCGACCAGTCCTCGAGGCACATGCAGAAGAGGTCCTCGTACTCCGGGGTGAGATCGACGATCCGCATCATGTTCCCTCTTCCCCAAAAGCCTACGCGCCGGCGGCGGCGACGTCAGAGTTCGAAGGCGCTGGGAAGCAGCTCCTCCATCGAGTACTCGATGGAGTGCACGCCGTCGGTGGTCACGATGACGTTCGTCACCCCGAGTTCGTGCATGAACTGCCGGCAGTTCCCGCACGGGGTGGCGGAGGCCAGGCGGGCGGCGTCCGGGCAGGCGACGTACACCGTCGACGGACCCCGATGACCGTCGGCCACCGCCGTGGTGACGGCGTTCACCTCGGCGCACACCGCGCTCCCGTAGGCCGCGTTCTCCACGTTGCATCCCGACCAGGTGCGCCCATCGCCGGCCACGACGACGGCGCCGACCCGAAACCCCGAATAGGGGCAGTAGGCGTGGGAAGCTGCCGCGACGGCCGCGGCGAGGTACTCGGTCATGCTGGCTCCAGGATGGCGTCGACGTAGGCAACGGGTTCGAACGGGATGAGGTCCTCAACCCCCTCTCCGAGACCGATGAACTTCACCGGCACCCCCAGTTCGTGTTCGACGGCAAACGCTATCCCACCCTTGGCGGTCCCGTCCATCTTCGTGAGGATGACCCCGGTGAGGTCGACGACCTCGGCAAAGGCCCTGGCCTGGGCGAGTCCGTTCTGCCCGGCGGTGCCATCGAGCACGAGGAGGGTCTCGTCGATCGTCGACTCCCGGTCCAGGACCCGGACGATCTTGCTCAGTTCGTCCATGAGGTTCCTCTTCGAGTGGAGGCGGCCTGCAGTGTCCACGATGACCGTGTCGTGACCGCGGTCCCTGGCCGTGCGTACCGCCTCGAAGGCGACCGACGCGGGATCGGCCCCGTCGGCGCCCCGCACCACCTGGACGCCCACCCGGTCGGCCCAGGCGGCCAGTTGGCTGTCGGCGGCGGCCCGGAAGGTGTCGGCGGCCGCCAGGATCGGGTGGGCTCCCTGCTCTGTGAGCCGGGCTGCGAGTTTGGCGATCGTCGTCGTCTTCCCCACACCGTTGACACCCACGACGAGTACGACCGACGGTGCACCGGTCCGGACGACGGAGCGGTCCCCTGTCGAAAGCGTGTCGAGGAGGGCCTGACGAAGCAAGGAGTGGGCCGCGACTGGATCATCGGGGCGGGCGACCCGCACGACGTCGACCACTCGAGTCGTCACCGGCAGCCCGACATCGGCTGAGAGCAGGACCTCCTCGAGAGCGGCCCACGCGTCGGCGTCCGGCCGCCCACCCAGCAGTCCAAGGATGGCCCCACCGAGCCTGGCCGGCGCCAGCCGCTCGGTGAGCGACGGTCGCTCGATCCGGTGCCGTTCGGGCGTCGCGGGCGGGAGCGAGCGCCTTCTCGACCGGACGACCGCCACCGCTGCCACCGCCGCGAGAACTCCCACGACGAGGAGGATGACGATGACGGGCTCCATCATCGGAGTGTACGGGGCCCGGGGAGCCAACTCCGTCGAGCTCGGCCGCGCCGTGACGGCGCAGGTGGGTGCGCCCCGACCCTCTAGCTGGCCTGGAGCCGCAGCTGGGCGTCCGACATTCGCTTGGCAACCACCTTGGTGGATCCACCGGGTTCCATCGTGACGCCATAGAGCGTGTCGGCGGCCTCCATCGTCTGCTGCTGATGGGTGACGATGACGAGCTGCGAGGCGTCGCCGAACGCCTCCACGAGGTCGAGGAACCGCCGAAGATTGGCGTCGTCCAAGGCCGCTTCCACCTCGTCCAACACGTAGAACGGGCTCGGTTCGGCCCTGAACACGGCGAACAGGAACGCCAAGGCCGCCATCGACTTCTCGCCACCCGAGAGGAGGGACAGCCGGGACACCTTCTTCCCCAGGGGCTGGACCTTGATGTCGACACCGGAGGTGAGCGGATCGGCGGGATCGGTGAGCACGAGCGAACCCCGGCCACCCGGGAACAGTATGGAGACGTGGTCCTCGAAGGAGGCGGACACCAGCTCGAAGGCGGCCATGAAGCGCTGCTCGATCTCGCCGTCGAGGGCCCGGATGACCTTGCGGATCTCGGCCCTGCTCTGCTCGAGGTCGGCGAGTTGGGCATCGAGGAACGCCCGACGTTCGTCGAGTTCCCGGAACTCCTCGGCGGCCAGCGGGTTGATGGGTCCCATGCGGCGAAGATCGGCTTCCAGGGTCGCCAGCCGGGTCGAGTGGGGGGTGCCGGGCGTGGCGTCGGGCTCGGGCGCGGCCAGGGCCAGGGCCTCGTCGGCGTCGGCGTCTCGCCGCAGTCCCTCACACACGCCTTCGCGCCGCACGCTGAGCTCCGCTCGCTCGACGTCGATGGCCGATCGCCGCTCCTTGGCGTCCACCGACCTTGTTCGCAGGTCGTGCACGGCGGACTGGCCCGCTTCGAGACGGGCACCGACATCGGCCACCGTCCGCCGGAGCTCCTCCTGGCGAGCCCGGAGTTCGCCAACGTGACGTCGCACGAGCGCCTCGGCCCGGCGTCCGATCTCGGCGAGCCCTTCCAGCCGGTCGACGGCCTGGGGATCGAATGTCGTCTGCGCCAGGGCCGCCGACTCCCGTTCGACCACTTCGAGACGACGGCGCACCATTGACCGGCGCTCCAGGAGGGCTCCGAGGTCCTTCTCGCGGGACTGGCGGGTCCGCCTGGCTTCATCCCTCCGGGCGGCCACGGCCAACCGGTTCGCCGCGATCTCCTCCCACGCCCGTTGGCGTTCCGCCGCCTCGCCTTCGAGCGCGGCCAGCCGGGTTCGCAGCTCCTCGACCCGGGCGGTGCGACCAGCGGCCGCTTCCTCGAGGAGCGCGAGTCGATCGTTCGCGCGCTCGAACGCCGCCGCCAGGTCGAGCTCGCGATGCCGCACCCTCTCGATCGATCGGTGTGTCGCTTCGAGGTCGTGTTCCACGCGTCGCAGTTCGGCCTCCGCAGCCTGCCGGCGGCTGCGGGCCCCCTGCCGCGCCTCGCGCGCCTGACGCTCCCAGGTGCGGGCCTCCACCCGCTCGGCCATCGCCAGGTCGAGGGCCGACTG
This sequence comes from Acidimicrobiia bacterium, assembly GCA_041635475.1. GTDB lineage: Bacteria > Actinomycetota > Acidimicrobiia > Spongiisociales > JAENVV01. The sequence goes on from JBFKVA010000002.1 coordinate 32,319, forward strand.
CGCGGCCTCCAGCATGGCCGGGGTCGCTCCCTCGGGGTCCACCAGTCGGATGCCGGCACTCGACACGAGGTCGCCGTCGGGGGTCACGGCTCGTAGGTGCGGATGACGGCGGACGATCTCCCAGCCTGCGGCCCAGCCATCGACCATCACCACATCCCCGAGGAGTCGATCGGCCACCGGGATCGACGCATGGGGGCCCAGGAGGTCCACGAGGGCGTCCACGCCCAGGGTGGGGGCCAGCTCCCGGGCCACGCCGCCCTCCGCTCCCTCGCCGGTGACGAGGGGGAGACCTCCGAGGCCGACGCTCTTGAGGTCGCCGACTGCTCGAACGAGGGTGTCGGCCTCAGCGAAGACGATGGCGTCCTGCCATTGGCCGAGGGCGGCATCGACGGCGGAGGCCAGTGAGCCCGGGACATCGAGAACCTCGGTGACGCTCCCGAGGTCACCTCCCGTCGCCTTGGCCCGGTTGCGAGCCCTCGGGTCGGCCCCGCCGGCCACGATCGCTTCGATCGCCTCCTTGCCCGACTCCAGCGAAGCGACCCGGCCATCCGCTTCGCGACGGGCTCGTTCGGCGCTCTCCCAAGTACCGTCCGCGGACTCCTCCTGCTTCGTGGCCTCACCGAGGATCGTCGCCCGGTGGGCGCAGGATCGCTCACCGGCTTCCTTGTCGGACTCGAGTTGGGCCAGTTCGGCGGCTGCCTCACTGAGCTGTCCTGACAGCCGAGACCGGCGCTCCTCCAACTGCTCGATCTCCCTGCGATCCCGTTCGTCGGCGGTCTCCAGCGACCGCAGATCACCGCGGACCATCGCGGTCGCACCTTCGGTCGGGAGGCCTTCCTGCTCAGCGAGCGTCCGCTCCTCGTCCTCCAACGCCAGCAGCTCCCGCTCTGCCCGCTCCGCCCGGCGTCGAGCGTCCCGTTCGTCCACGGCCGTCTCCACGAGTCGGGCCCGGAGGTCGGCGGCTTCCCGGTCCAGGTCGTCGCGGCGCTCGTCGGCTCCCTCCAGACGGGCCTTGAGGCCGCGAAGCCGCTCCTGGGCGACGTGGGTCGTCCCCCGGATCCGCTCGCTCGTCGCCTCGAGCAGGGCCGCGGCTTCCGCGACCTCATCGAGTCGCTCCGCCGCCTCCGCCGCCGCCCGGCGCAGGGGTTCGAGTTCCGGCTCGATCGCCGCGACCGACGTGTCGGCATCGGAGATCTCCTTGTCGAGGCCGGCGTGGATGTCTGCGATCTCGGCCAGGCGGGTGTCGAACGCCCGGAGTTGCCGGCCGCCGAGCCAGAGGCGAATGGCCTTCAGTTCGGCCCGGACGGCGTCGTGGCGTTCGGCGTTCTCGGCCTGCCGACGCAGCGGCCGGATCTGGCGCCGCATCTCGCCCAGGATGTCCTGGAGTCGCACAACGTCGGCTTCGGTCTTCTCCAGTCTGCGCTCGGATCGGTCCTTGCGGAGCCGGTGCTTGAGGATGCCGGCAGCCTCCTCGATGACCGCACGATGGTCTTCGGGCTTGGCCGTGAGCACGGACGTGATCTGGCCCTGGCCGACGAGGGTGTGCTGATGGCGGCCGACACCCGAGTCGGACAGGAGTTCCTGGATGTCGAGGAGCCGACAGCCAACCCCGTTGATCTCGTAATCGGAGGACCCGTCCCGGTAGAGCCGCCGGGTGATGGAGACGTCGGTCAGGTCGAGCGGAAGGGCGCCGGAGGTGTTGTCGAAGACGAGGGTGACCTCGGCTCGACCGAGCGCGGGTCGGGTGGCGGTGCCGGCGAAGATGAGGTCCTCCATCCGCTGGGTCCGCATGGCAGTCGGCGACTGCGTTCCCATCACCCATCCGATCGCGTCGACGATGTTCGACTTGCCCGAGCCGTTGGGCCCGACGACGACGGTCACGCCGGGCTCGAACTCGAGCCGCGTGCGGTCGGCGAACGACTTGAACCCGGCGAGCTTGAGGGACTTCAGATACATGGAGTTACACCGATGTAATTCGGTATCGGCAGCGTAGCAGTCGCTTCGCGGAGCGTCCTACCGCTCGGTGTGGCCCGGGTCCTCGGGGGCGGAGGGCTGGCACGATGGGCAGAAGTGCGTGGATCGCTGGCTGACGACGATTCGCTCGATCGAGGTCCCACACCTCCGGCATGGAGCCCCGGACCGGCCGTAGACGGAAAGCCGCTTCGCGTACTCACCGGCCCGCCCGTCGGGAAGGAGATGGGCGAGGTCCCCGAGGCTCGTGCCCCCGTGGCGCAGGCCGGCCTCCAGCACGGGTCGCACCGCGGCCCGTACCCGTCCTACCTCGTCGGCGGTCAGGCTCGCCCCGGGCCGCCTGGGATGGATCCGGGCCCGGTGGAGGATCTCATCCGCGTAGATGTTGCCGATTCCGGCCACCAGGCGTTGGTCGAGGAGCAGCGCCTTGATCGGGGCGGTACGGGCCCGCAGGGACGCCCGGAGCCGAGGGGATCGGGGAAGCTCCTTCAGGGCGTCGGGTCCGAGCGCGGCGAACGGGCTCGCTCCCCACTCGTCTGGGGTGAGGCAGGCGACGAACCCGAACGTGCGCGGGTCGACCATTCGGACTTCGTGGTCATCGAAGCCGAGCACGACATGGGTGTGCGCAACGTGGGGACGGTTCGGGGTGTCCACGCTCATGCGGCCACTCATCCCGAGGTGGACGACGAGTGTGAGGTCGCCCTCCACCTCGCCGACGAGGAGCTTTCCCCACCGCCCCAGCCGTCGCACGACCCGACCGGTGAGGCGTTCCGAGAAGGTCGGTGGTCGCGGTTGCCTGCGCAGCATGCGGGCGTGGGTGACCCGGACCCGCTGCACCCGACGGCCCTCCACGACCGGCACCAGGAGCCGTCGCGTCGCCTCGACCTCAGGCAGCTCGGGCATGTCGATGCCGGCCGGGATCGATGCGGTGGGCGCGTCTAGGCACCCGACAGATTCCCGATCGCCTGCTCGGCGGCCGCCTGCTCGGCCGCCTTCTTGGAGGGCCCCTCCCCCGTGCCCAGGAGCACCCCCCCGACCGACACCGTGGCCTGGAACGCCTTCTCGTGGTCGGGTCCCTCCTCCTCCCATGTGTAGACGGGCCGCCGACCCTGGGTGGCCAGGATCTCCTGGAGGCGGGTCTTGAAGTCGCGGGCACCCGGGGAGGCTGCCCGTTCCCGGATCACCGGCCCCCAGAGGTCAACGATCACCTGCCGGGCCGCGTCGAGGCCCCCGTCGAGGTACACCGCGGCCAGGACCGCCTCCATGGCGTCGGCGAGGATCGAGTCCTTCTCCCCACCTCCCGTGCGTTCCTCCCCTCGGCCGAGCGTGAGCGCCGGCCCCAACTCGACGGCCCGGGCCACCCGGGCGAGTGCCTGGCGGCTGACACACGCGGCCCGCACCTTGGCCATCTGGCCCTCGGGCAGGTCCGGGTAGTGGGAGAACATGAAGTCCGTCACCACGAGCTGGAGTACCGCATCCCCGAGGAACTCGAGGCGTTCGTTGTGCTCCCCGTGCCCTTGTTCGGACGTGAACGAGCGGTGCGTGAGGCTCCATCCGAGCAGTTGGGGGTCCGTGAGGGTGTACCCGAGGCGCTCCTGGAGCCGGTCGGCCGCGGTCACGCCTCTTCCATCTCCAGGTCGGCGACGAGCCTGCGGCGGACCCGGCTCACGAGCTTGCGATCGGCGCCCTCGGCGGCCAACTCGATGGCGGCTGCGAACGCACTCGCCGACGAGGATCCGTGGGCGATGACGACCACGCCGTTCGTCCCGAGGAGGTGGGCACCGCCCGTGGTCTCGTGGTCGAATCGCTTCTTGAGGGCCCCCAGCACTGCCCGGATCCCGGCCTGGTCCGCCTCCGGGAGGGTCGCCGCCTCCCTCATCGCGGTCATGGCGACGAGGCTGATGGCGCCTTCGGCCGACTTGAGGGCGATGTTGCCGGCAAAGCCGTCGGTGACGATGACGTGCACCTTGCCGGTGGCGAGGTCCCGACCCTCCACGTTCCCCACGAACGTGAGGAGGGGGTCGACCTCATCGATCCGCCGCAGGAGCGCCCATGCCGACTTCTCCAGATCCCGGCCCTTGCCCTCTTCCTCGCCGATGTTGAGCAGCCCGACCCGGACCGGGTCGACCCCGAAGTACGTCTCGGCCATCACGGCACCGAGGATGGCGAACTCGACGAGATGCTCGGGTTTCACGTCGGGGTTGGCCCCGGCATCGAGGAGCACCACCGGGGACGGCGCCGGGATCACCGAGGCGATGGCCGGGCGCTGAATGCCCCGGATCCGGCCGAGCCGAAGCACGGCCGCCGCCATGGCGGCGCCGGTGGAACCGGCCGACACGACGGCGTCCGCCATGCCCTCACGGACGAGGTTGGTGGCGACGACGATCGATGAGTCGGGCAGGTCCCGAAGCGCCCGGGTCGGGTTGTCCCCCATGGCCACGACCTGGGATGCATGGGTGACGGGAAGATCGGCGTCGTGTCTGGCTAGAAGGGGACGTACGGCGTTCTCGTCCCCGACCAACACGACGTCATGACCGCGCTCGGCGGCCAGGACGGCTCCGGCGACGATCTCATGGGGAGCGTGGTCGCCCCCCATCGCGTCGATGGCTACCCGTGCCACTTACTCCTTCTCGGTCACGGCAGCCGGGAACTCCCGACCGCGATAGACGCCACATTGGGGGCAGGCGCGATGGGGGCGCCTGGCGCCGCCGCACTGGGGACAGGATGCGCTACGAGGCCGCTCGAGCTTCCACTGCGACTTGCGACGCCGCGTGCGCGAGCGGGACATCTTCTTCTTTGGAACAGCCACGATGGCTCTCTTTCAATCCGGACGGAAAAGCCCCTCGAGGGCCGCGAAGGGCGACGTCGAGTCGCCGGCGTGCCCACCGCAGGGCTCTGTATTCAAGTCGGTTCCACAAGTATCGCAAAGTCCCTTGCACTCCGGCCGGCAGACCGGCGTCAGGGGAATGGCCAGCCCCACCTCGTCGCGCACCGCCGACTCGAGGTCGATTCGGCCGTCCCCGGTGATGGGAAGGGCGTCCTCGGCGTCGGAACCACCGAACACCTGGAGGATCGTCACGGCGATCTCGGACTCGAACGGTGCGAGGCATCGCTGGCACTCGAGGCGGGCCGCCACCCGCACGGCTCCCCGCGCCACGAGACCCCCGGAGGCCGCCTCCAGACGGAGACGCCCGGTGGCTGCGTCCTGGATCCAGGCACAGCCCGTGGCCATCTCCAGGGGGATGGCCACGTCCACGTCGGCCACTCCTCCACCCAGGAGGTCGGACACGAGGAATCGCGAGTAGGTCGACACGGCCTTCACACCCACCGTTCAGGTCACCGCGGGGAGCATCACCACGGCTCACACACCCTGGGCCGGGGGCCCCGGCTCTCGCACCGCCCGATAGTGGGCGATCTCGTCCCTGACTTCGCGCAGCGCCGACGTCAGGAGGTGGTCGATCCGATCGAGTTGTTCGAGTGCGACGTCCTCGGACCGGAGCCTCGTCGCCTGGGCTTCGACCTCGGCATTGCGGAGCAGGACGTTCGCCTCCTCGACGGCCTCGGCCAGGACCCGATGCTCGGACACCAGCTCTGCTGCAGTGTCGCGGGCCTGTTCGAGCACCTTGCGGGCCTGGTGTCGGATCTTGTCGGCGTCCTCGTTCGTGCGGGCGATGAACGCCGCCCGTTCCCGGATCATCCATCGGGCGACCTTCAACTCCTCGGGAAGCCGATCCTTGATCTCCTCGAGCGCCTCCAGGAGCGGGTCGCGTTCGAGCCGCACCTGGCCCGACAGGGGGACGGTCCTCGCCTCGTGGACAGCCAGGATGAGGTTCTCGGTGAGCGAGAGGATGCGGCCGACCTCGTCCTCACCCAGTTCGTCGAAGTGCTCGGGTTCAGGGATGTCCTTGAACCCTGCAAGCGGGTCTGAGTCACTCATGCGCGGGCCTTCTCCTCGAGTGCGCGAAACACAACGGATGGGACGAGACGGGAGACGTCGGCTCCGAGCTGCCACACCTCCTTGACGAGGGAGGAGGAGATGAAGCGGTGTTCGGCGGAGGTGGGCAACAGGACGGTCTCGATCCCCGACAGATGCCGGTTCATGTGGGCCATGGCCATCTCGAACTCGAAGTCGGCTCCTTCGCGCAGGCCCTTGACGAGGACGTCGGCACCGAGGTCCCGGGCAACCTGGACGAGCAGGCCGTCGAACCCGACCACGTCGACCGGTGCCGACGGAAAGATCTCCTGGAAGAGGGCGGTGCGCTCGTCCAGCGTGAAGAGTGGTGTCTTCGACGGGTTCGAGACGACCCCGATGATGAGCCGATCGAAGAGGTCGAGTGATCGCCGGAGAACGTCGACATGGCCGTTCGTGGGGGGATCGAAACTGCCTGGGCAGAACGCCGTGGTCACGGTGCTTCCTTCCTGTACCACCAGAGGTGGGTGCCACCATAGGTTCGGTCGTCGTCGAGCGGCCACGGTGCGGCGGGCGGTCGCTCCCCGGCCGGCCTGTGGAGGATGACGTAGCCACCACCCCGGAGGTGCGGATCGAGGTCCCGAAGCACCTGTTCGACAGACGCTAGCTCCATCGAATACGGGGGGTCGACGAACACCAGGTCGAACCGCCCTCCCTCGAGGGCGGGGGTTGCCAGGAAGCGCCCGACGTCCATCGACCTGACCACTCCCCCGAGGCCGACCGCAGCGACGTTGGACTCGATGACCCCGCACATCACCCGGTCGTCCTCGACGAAGACGCTGGAGCGGGCACGCCGGCTCAGGGCTTCCAACCCGAGTGAACCGCTCCCGGCGAAGAGATCGAGGACGTCGGCCCCGTCCACGTCGAGAATGTTGAAGATGGCCTCGCGGACGCGCTCGGTCATGGGCCTGGTCCCCGTCCCCGGCGGGGTGCGGAGGCGCCGCCCCTTGGCGAGGCCCCCGACTATGCGCATGGGCGCGATCCCGGTGGCGGCGTCAACTCATGAACAGCCACTCGACCTCCTCACCAAGCAGGACGCGCACTTCCTCGGCGATTGCCGGGCTGTGAGCGAGCACCGGGTCGGCCTCGACGAGAGCGAACGCCTCGTTCCTGGCCGAGACGAGCAGGTCGGTGTCGCGCAGGACGTCACCCAGCCGCAGATCCCCGACGCCGGATTGCCTCGCCCCGAACACGGTGCCCTGGCCCCTGAGCGCCAGGTCGACCTCCGCCAGTTCGAAGCCGTCGGTGGTCCTGGTCATGGCAGCGATGCGTTCGACGGCTTCGTCCGTGGTCGGATCGGCCACGAGCACGCAGGTGCCCGGGTGGAGTCCACGCCCGACGCGGCCGCGGAGCTGATGGAGTTGGCTGAGCCCGAACCGATCGGCGTTCTCGATCACCATCAACGTGGCGTTGGGTATGTCGATGCCGACCTCGATGACCGTGGTCGCCACCAGCACGTCGATCTCCCCGTCCCGCATGCTCTCCATGACACCCTGCTTCTCGTCAGGTCGGAGCGCGCCGTGGATGAGCCCGACCCGGAGGCCGGTCAACGTGGCCGCCAGGCGTTCGTGCTCGGCCACCGCCGAGGCTGCTTCCACCTTCTCCGAGTCCTCCACGAGAGGGCACACGACGAAGACCTGGCGTCCGTCCCCCACCTCCTGTCGGACCCTGTCCCACACTCGATCCTCGTCGGTGGGAGCGACGGACACGGTCTCGACGGGCGTCCGACCGGGCGGCATCTCATCGAGGAGCGAGACGTCGAGGTCGCCGTAGAGCGTCATCGACAGGGTCCGCGGGATCGGGGTGGCGGTCATGATGAGGAGGTCCGGCTCGACGTCGCCGGCCTTTTCCTTGAGACTGACCCTTTGGTGGACTCCGAACCGGTGCTGCTCGTCGACGACGGCCGCCGACAGGCCCGCGAAGTGGACGCCCTCGGAGATGAGGGCGTGGGTGCCGACGATGAGGTCGATGCTTCCCGACTGCACGAGGTCGAGCAGCTCGCTCCTGGAGAGATCGTGGCCGGTGTTCACCCGTGCCGTCGATCGGGTGAGGAGCGCCACGGTGATTGCGCCCGCGGCGTCGCCGAACAGCGAGTCCATTCCGTGGCGGGGCCCGGTGCCCGGGGCCGGGTTCAGTCCGGCCCCCTCGAGGAGGTCCACCACCGACAGGTAGTGCTGTGTGGCCAGGACCTCGGTGGGGGCCATGACCGCCGCCTGGCGTCCACACTCGACCGCCGCCAGGAGTGCGCCGACCGCCACGACCGTCTTGCCCGAGCCGACCTCACCCTGGAGGAGCCGATGCATCGGGTGGGGCCGGGCCATGTCGGCGGCGATCTCGCCCATGACCCTTTGCTGGGCCCCGGTGAGTGGATACGGGAGTCCGGCCACGAACCGGTCGACGAGGTGACCATCGCCCCCATGGGCGAAACCGACCGCGTCGATCGATTTGCGCCACTTGGCAAGTGCCAGTGCGACCTCGATCCTGAAGAACTCGTCGAAGACGAGGCGGCGCCGGGCGTGGGTGACATCCTCGAGCGTGTCGGGGAAGTGGATGGTCGCGACGGCTTCGTCCCTACCGACGAGGGCGTGATCGGCGAGAATCGCCGCCGGGAGCGGGTCGGCGATTGGTCGCGATCTTCCGATGGCGTTGTGGACCGCCCGCCGGATGTGGCCCGGGCCGACGTCACCAACCGCGCCGTGGATGGGAACGATGCGCCCGGTGGTGAGCCCCTCGTTGGGCGAGGCCAGGACATCGGCGGCCGGTGACTTCATCTGCCGCTTCCCCCGGAACATCTCCACCTTCCCCGACAGGGCCACCTCTTGGCCCTCGGTGAGCTGCTGGGCCCTGAACGCCTGGTTGAACCAGGTGGCGGTGAGGATGCCACTCTCGTCGACGACCGTGACGTCCACGATCGTCAGGTTGCGGCGTGGACGGCGGGTCCGCACCGAGCCGACCGTCCCCACCACCGTCACCTCCACCCCCACCGGCGTGTCCCCGATCAGGATCTTGCGGGAACGATCGATGTAGCGCCGGGGGGCATGGAGGAGGAGGTCGGCCACCGAGCCGATGCCGCCGGCGCGCATGGCGCGGCCGCGGGCGCCGGCCAGCCCCTTCACGGACTCGATCCCGACGGTCGCGAGGTAGGCGAGGCTCCGAGCGGTCGTCATCGGGGACATGGTGCCAGACGGCGCCGACATCGCCGGGCGGTCACGTGACGCCGGGCTCGACCCACGTCGTGTCATCCGGCCCGTCGTTGATCTCGAGACCGAGGTCGACGAGCGCGTCACGGAGGCGATCCGCGGCGTCGTAGGACCCGCTCGCGCGCAGCGACGCCCGCGTCTCGAGGATGAGATCCACGAACGGCGCCACGACCTCACGGCGAGGCCTGAGGCCCCGCCGGAGCGGCGCGAGGAGCTCGACGATGGCCGATCGCAATGCCGAACCGGCGTGGCCCCGGGTGGCGGCGTCCAGCTCCAGGAGTGCCGCCACCACTCCTTCGGCGTCACCGGCGGCCAGCGACAAGCGGAGGTCCTTGGAGGTCTCGGCCTCGGCGGGCGCGGGGACCTCGGCCACCGCCCCTGCCCCGAGCCCGTGGGCCAGTTCGTCGAGCCCGATCACCGCCCCGGACTCCACCCGCACCTCGCCGTCGCCCAGACCGGCCCCGCGGGGACCGATGACCGAGACGCCTCCCAGGCCCGTCACCGTCGCTGTCCGTGTCCCGAAGTCGAGCGTCACCGCCGTGTGTTCGTCGATGCCCAGGATCCCGTGGTCGAGCACCCGGGCCATCACTGCCAGGCGGCGCAGCCCCACGTAGCAGCGACTCGTGTCGTGGGTCCCTCCTTCGGCGTTGTTCCAGTGGGGAACGATCGCCATCGGCAGGCCCAATCGGTCGGTGATCCCGAGGCCGGGGTGCCAGTGCGGAGGATCGCCCACCTTGTAGATCTGGTAGACGGGCATGGCCCGGGTGCCCACCGCCAGCGACGCAGCAGACGCGAAGCAGGCCGAGCCGCCGTCGAGGATCACCTCGGCAACCGCATCCGCGAACCCGGTCCCCGCCCACACCCGGAGCGCATGGGTGGGCGAGCCGGGCCCGGCGAAGAGGTAGCGGGCACGACGGACGGCTGCCACGGCCCGCTCAACGGCGAGAGGATCCTCCTCGGTCGACCGCAGCGTCGCCACCTCGCCCCGAAGGCCCAGGCTCACGTCGAAGAACTCCTCGATCCTGGCGGTGAGGTCGTCGGCGTTCTCCTGGAAGCCGTAGGGGGAATCGACGATCGTCACCGACACCGCCCCGGCGGCCGCCGCCGCCTGGCGATGGGTTGCCACCAGCCCGGGAGCCAACTCTCCCGAGCCCATGAGGACAAGTCGGCCTTCGGTCATCGGTACGCCTCGGGTGGGCAGCGGATGGACGACGCTAGCGTTCCGGGCCCACAAGCCGGTGGGCGGTGTCGGCCCGAGGTGGCGGCGCGTCCTGGTTCTGCTTGCGGCCATGTCCGGCTATCCTTCCCCGGTCCCCAGGAGTCCCAATGTCCAATCGTTGCGAGATCTGCAACAAGGAACCCTCCTTCGGCAAGCAGGTGACGTTCTCTCACAAGCGCTCGAGCCGTCGGTGGAACCCGAACATCCAGAAGATCAGGGTCCGTCACGGGTCCAACACGCGCCGGATTCGCGCCTGCACGTCGTGCATCAGGGCCGGCAAGGTCGAGAAGGCCTGAGCGTGCAGGGCGTCGTCAAGGTCTTCGATCCGGTCACCGGGACCGGGATCGTGGTCAGGGACGACGACCGCACCGAGGTGTACCTTCGAACCGATTCCCTCGAGGGATCGGTGTTCCGCTCGCTGCGCCAGGGCCAACGCATCCTCTTCGACATCACCGATGATGCCGGCACCTCCTACGCCGCGCGCGTGCGTCTCACCCCCTGAACGGTCTTCCGACGAGCACCCGGCGTTGCCCACCACCCGGCCGACCCGGCGGCTAGTGTGATCGCATGGTCAACGCCTACATCCTCATCCAGACCGAGGTCGGAAGAGCAGCCACCGTGGCCGAAGCGGTCCGGGAGATCACCGGCATCCAGCAGGTCGACGACGTGACCGGACCGTACGACGTCATCGTGCGGGCCGGTGCGGAATCGGTCGACGAGCTGGGACGGATGGTCGTGGCCCAGGTGCAGGCGATTCCGGGCATCACCCGGACGCTCACCTGCCCGGTCGTGAACCTGTAGCCACGGCTAGCCCAGCTTGGCGGCGATGCTTCCCGCATCCCGCAAGGCCGCCCCGTCGGCCCCGGCCACGGTGTACCCGGGTCCCCCGGACGACTCGGCTTCCTCCAGCATCCCGGTGAAGAGCTCGAGGGGCGTCACCCCGGCTTCCTTCCACAGGTACGTGGAGAAACTGCCCGGTGGGTTGTTGAGTTCGTTCACGAGGATCTCCCCGTCGACAGCCAGGAAGTCGAGCCGGGCCACGCCTCGCACCCCCGCCACCCGGGCGACGGCCGAGGCCAGCTCGCGGACGCGTGCGGCCTCGCCCTCGGTGATGCGCGCCGGTAGCTCCCGACGGGAACCCTCCAACCCACCGCCGGAGAGGTACTTCTCCTTGTACCCGTAGAACCCGGCCTTGAGGGGACGCTCGATGGGTGACAGCTGGAGCGCGGGCCAGGTCCTCACCGAGATGTTGAGGTCCTCGGCTTCGTCCGCGAACGGCTCGAGGACGCCGCCCAGCACCAGGTGGGGGCTCGAGCGCAGCAGGGCGAGCGCGGTGGCGTGGTCGTCGACGACCTCGATCCCGATGGAGGATCCCCCGAACCGGGGCTTGACGATGAACGGTCCTGCGAACGGGGGGGCGACCCCGGCGTCGAGCGGAACCCGCGGCAACGCCGGGAGGTCCGCCGCGGCCATGACCGCGCCGAACGCCAGCTTGTCCATGGCCAGGGACTGGTTGGCGAGGGTGGGTCCCGTACCCCGGATCCCGGCGATGTCCAGCAGCCCCTGGAGCGTCCCGTCCTCCCCCGGGCGCCCGTGGCAGGCGTTGAGAACGACCTCGACGCCGAGGGGCCTGCCCCTGCCCAGCTTGGACGGTGCCACGAACCCCACGCCCGGCACGGCCTCGAACGAAACCTCCCGGGCGCTCCTGGGCACCCCGTCGGCGAAGTCCCGTCCCTCCAGGCCTGGTTCCACCTGGAACCACTCGCCCGTCTTGGTCCAGTAGAAGGCGCCGACCTCCCTCCCCGCCTCCGCCAGGGTACGGGCAGCCATGAGGCCGGTGAGGATCGAGATGTCGTGTTCGGGGCTCGGCCCCCCGAAGACAACGGCATGGCGCGGCATGACCGAGAGGGTAGTGAGGGCCCGGCGGGAGCCGGCGTCAGGCGCGGCGCCTACGGATAGTGGACGGGCAGGTCGTTCTCGTAGAGCACCGCGTCACCCGGCCCCAGGTTCGCCCGGACCCACGCCACCGCGGTCTCCCGGTCCGGCACCGTCTGCACCCGGGCCGAGCGTTCGGAGGCCCCGGCCAGGAGGGCCCTGCGGTTCGAGCGCTTCACGATGAGCAGATCGTCGGCCACCTGGGCGGCCTGGGATGCGAACGCCCGGTTGGACGCCTCCTGCTGTCGCCCCAGCTCGACCATGCCGGGGGTGACGACCGCCTTGCGGCCCGCGTCGAGGTGGGCCAGCGTCTCCAGGGCGGCGGCCGCACCCGCCGGGTTGGAGTTGAAGGTGTCATCGATGATCCAGAACCCGGCGTTGCCCTTGACGACGGTCTGGCGGTGCTGGGGGGCTTCAACCGCGGCTACGGCGGCCGCCATCGCCTCCCGGGGCACGCCTGCCGCCACCCCGATGCCGATCGCCACCGCGACGTTGGTGGCGAACGCGTCCCTGGGAGCGGCCCCGACGGTCTCCCCACCCACGTCGATCCCCCAGGTGTCCCCCAGGTCGCGCACGACGACGTCGAACCCGTCACCGGTGCCACAGCGGATGACCGTCTTCCCCCCGAGCTCGAGGCTGTCTGCCAGTTCGGAGAGTCGGTCATCGTCGCAGTTGAGGACGACGACGCTCGCATGCTGGGCGATCTCGGCCTTGGCCGCCAGGGTGACGTCGAGGGACCCGAAGCGCTCGAGGTGGACGGGGCCGATGGCGGTGATCGCTGCGATCTCCGGGGGGATCCACGAGCACATGTCGGCGATCTCCCCCGGCCCGTACGTCCCCATCTCGGCAACGAACCACCTCGTCCCGGGGGCGAGGTGCTCATTGATCGCACGGGACAGGCCCATGGCGTTGTTGAACGATGCAGGGCTGGCCAGGACCGGCCCATCCTGGGCCAGTACCTGCCTGGCGTACTCCTTGACGGTGGTCTTGCCGTACGACCCGGTGATCGCCACCACCCGTGGTCCCACGGTCCGGAGCCTGTCCGCGGCCCGGGAGATCCACGCCCGCTGGAGGCGGCGCTCCACCGGCTGGAGGAGCCACAGGGCGCCATCGACAACGAGCGGGGCGAGGACGAGGGCCGTCGTGGTCGCTGCGCCCGGCCGGTCGAGTGCTGCCGCGGTGCCGAGGACGATGCCGGCGGCGACCACCACCGCCCCGCCCGCCACCCGGCGTAGACGCGGGGTCCAGGCCAGCCCCGAACCGGGGAGGCCGATCGGCCACACGACGCAGACCAACGCGGCCGTGACGGCCGCCAACCACGCCGAGGGCGCCCCCAACCAGGATCCCGCCGCGGCCACCACGAGCACCCCGCTCAACGTCGAGTTGATCGGGCCGGCGTGGGCCCACCGCCAAGCAAACCGAACCGCGGAGCCGGCGATGTAGTGCTCCCGCTGGGCCACGACGAGCCACCGCATCCCGACGGGAACGAGGGCCACCAGCGGAGCCACCTGAAGGACCCACTCGGTCACGGGAGGGCCTCCAGGTCCTCCACGGCGGCGCGAATGAGGTCGGGACGGACGAGGTGAATGTCGTGCCCGACCCCCGGTTCGATGTGGGCGGTCGAGGCGACCGTGAGCAGCTTGCGTGCCTCCTCGACGATCCACGCCCCGGCCGCGGTGTCGTCGCGCCCCCAGACGAACCGAACCGGGGCGCGCAACGCGGCGAGTTCGCCCTCGTACGTCTCGCCCACGGCCCGGACGAGCACGCCGCGCATCACGCCCGACGCGGCCCGATAGTCGGCGGAACCGTGTCGCCGACGCGCCCGCTCCAGCCGCTCGTCGCCAACGAGTCCGAACCGATGGGTCCATCGCAGGACCCGGTAGGCCGGGGCCGGTCGGACGGCCGGCGCCCGCCGCAGGAGTGGGACACCGGCGAGCACGAGACCCTTGACCGGGTGGTCCGCTGCCAGGCAGACGGCCACCCGTCCACCGAACGAATGCCCGAGGACCACCGGCGGATCGGTGAACGAATCGAGCACGGGGGCCACCGCCGCGGCGTACTCCCTGGCACCCCACGCGTGGGGCGGCGGCGGCGAGGCGCCGAAGCCGGGGAGGTCGATCGCGATCGCGTCGATCCCGTCCAACACGGCCGCGAAGTCGGTGCGATCACGGCCCCAGCCGTGGAGGGCGAGCACTCGTGGGCTCGCTCCTCGGACGTCTCCGAAGAGCTGGTCGGTGAGGGCCTTCAGCGCCACGTATCAGCCGGGGATCCCGGCGGCGAGGGCGTGGAAACCACCGTCGACGTGGACGACCTCGCCGGTGGTCATGGGAGCCCAGTCACTCAGGAGGATGGCCACCATCCGGGCCACGGGCTCCGGGTTGGTCTGGTCCCAGGGGAGCGGCGCCCTGTCCGCCCACACGCCCTCGAACACCTCGAAGCCGGGAATCGACTTGGCGGCCATGGTCTTGAGCGGTCCCGCCGAGACGGCGTTGACCCGAATGCCCTTGGGTCCGAGGTACCCGGCGAGGTAGCGCGTCGTCGCCTGCAGGGCCGCCTTGGCGACGCCCATCCAGTCGTACCCCGGCCAGGCCTGGGAGTTGTCGAAGTCGAGGGTCACGAGCGCCCCTCCCCCGGCCTTTTCCATGAGGGGAAGGAGACCCATGGCGAGGGTCTTGTAGGAGAAGGCCGAGACGCCGAACGTGGTGGAGGCGCTCTCGGCGGTCGTGTGGAGGAAGTTCCCGCCGAGGGCATCGGCGGGCGCGAAGCCGATCGAGTGCAGGCCACCGTCGACCCCACCCCACCTGCGGTCGAGTTCCGAGGCGAGGTCGGCCATGTGGGCGTCGTTCATGATGTCGAGTTCGAACACATCGGGAGGACTGGGAAGCCGGTGGGCGGTGCGTTCAGTGATCCGCAGACCGCGACCGAACCCGGTGAGAACGAGGTCGGCTCCCTGCTCCTGGGCGATGCGGGCCGAGTGAAAGGCGATTGAGTCGGGGTTGAGGACCCCGGTGATGACGAGGCGCTTGCCTTTCAGGAACACGACATCCCTCCTTTGCTGAGGGGACCACTGTAGGGCAGGGAGCCCCTGGTTGGATGCGAGGCTCCCCCGGGCGCCGCGCCGAGGGCCGGCCCCTACCGCCCGGCCTAGAACCACTCCCCGAAGCTGAGCCACCCCCGGATGCCGAGACCGGCCAGAAACAGCAGGAGGATGCCCCAACTGAGCTGGGGCCGCCGGGCGAACTGGGCGCGGTACACGTACGCGAACGACACCGCGAAGAGGATGACGATGCCGTAGAACATGTGGATCGAGCCGGGGTCCTGGCCGCGCGAGAACATGAGGAGACCAAGGGTCACCTGGGTGACGAGCGCCCCGATGCCGGTCATGGCGGACCAGAAGAACGGCGTGGGCAGCGGCCGCTTGGCGATGGCGAGGCCGATCGCCCACAGGCCGACGGCGGCGTTGAAGTAGATGGCGGCTTGCCCGAGGAACGAGTGGATCTCACCCATGGGGCCGAGAGCGTAGTGGCGCGCGCTGGAACCCAGGGTTCAGGCGCGCGATATGCGCGCGATCTGGCCCACGGTTCGGCGCGCGCTGGAACCCAGGGTTCAGGCGCGCGATATGCGCGCGATCTGGCCCACGGTTCGGCCGGTGTCAGTAGGCCATCGTGACCGTGCGGTGGTGCTCGCCCATTTGCTCGGCCTGCGGTCCGAGGACCGCGGCATGCCACAACCAGTAGTCCAGGGCCGGCATCGCCATGGGCTTGCCGGCAGCGGCGAGAGCGTCCAGCGTGACCTCGGCGGCGCGCATCGTCCCCCATCGGATCGCGAGTTCGGGATGCGACCCGGGCGCGATCTCGACCCGGGAATCGACGGCGATCGCCACCTCAGGGTCGTAGCGGAGAACGCCGTGGTGGCGGAGCGTCCTCGGGACCATGTAGTCGGGGTAGACGGGGAACTGCTCGAGCCCGACGAATGCCGGGCCGTTCCCCGACATCATCGCCGTCGCCAGGTGCGCCAGCTTCCAGAATCGAAGCACGCCATGTTCGGTCACGGCCTCGTCCCGGTACCCCGGTACCGTCTCGACGAGGAGCCGGGCAACCGTTGGTCCGTCGAACACGGCTTCCTCCACGAGGTTGGCGAAGGTCCCGTCCCAACGGCTGATGGCCGCCCGGGCGACACCGGTGAGGCGGTCTCGGCGCTCGGGCAGGAGTTGGAGGACGCCGCGGCCCTCGAAGAGCCGTTCCACGTCGGCGAGCGACCACTCGGCCACGCGGTCGAATCCCAGGCCGCCACGCTCACGCTCCTTGGTGAAGGCCGCGAAGAACCCGGGGGCGTCATCGAGACGCTCACCCCGAAACTCGGTCGACCACTGGGTCTCGCCCGCCGGCGGCCACAGGCAGGCGACGCAGGACACGGCCAGGACGACGAAGTCCCACCATTCCCGGCTCCCGAGGCCTTCGGGGAGCCCGGAGTAGTCGAAGGCAGCCCTCTCCAATGGGCGAAAGGCGTCGGCGAACCTCGCGATCGCGCCCTCGTCGATGGTCACCCCCCACTCGGTGGGCGGCGCCTTCGTCCGGACGGGATCCCTCACAAGAGGATGTTCTCGTGTTCGGCCCGCAGCACCTTCTTGTCGAACTTGCCGGTGCCCGTCTTGGGGATCGCGTCGATGAACACGACCCGATCGGGGAGCCACCAGCTCGCCACATGCGGTTCGAGGAAGGCGACGAGCTCCTCCCCGCTGGCGTCGTGACCGGCGCGCAGGACGACGAAGGCCACGGGTCGCTCCTGCCATTTGGCGTGCTTGACCCCCACCACGGTGGCCTCGGCCACCGCCGGGTGGGCCATGAGGGTGTTCTCGAGGTCGAGGGAGGAGATCCACTCACCGCCCGATTTGATGACGTCCTTGGCCCGGTCCGTGATCTTGATGTAGCCGTCGGGGTCGATCGTGCACACGTCGCCCGTGGCCATCCATCCGTCCACGAACGAGTCCTGCCGCTCGTCGCGGTAGTACTCGGCGGCAATCCACGGCCCCTGGATGAACAGCTCGCCGAACGCCACGCCGTCGTGCGGGAGTTCGGTGCCCGCGTCATCCACGATCTTCATGCGGAGACCCGGCATCGGGATCCCAACCGTCTCCATGACGTCGAGCTTGCGTTCGAGTTCCCAGTCCTGCATGTCGTCACGGATGAGCGCAACCGAGGCGACGGGGTTGGTTTCGGTCATCCCCCACGCCTGGGCGATGTAGATGCCGGTGTTCTCCGCGTACCACTTCATGAGGCCACGGGGAACGGCCGATCCGCCACACACGAGCGTCTCGATGGTCTCGAGCCGCTCGTCGGGATGATCCATGAGGTACTGCTGTACGCCGAGGAACACCGTGGGCACACCGGCAGAGAACGTCACCTTCTCGTCGTTGAAGATCCTGACGATGCCAGCCGGGCTCAGGTCGTGTCCGGGGTAGGTGATCTTGGCGCCGACCGTGACGGCGATGAACGGGAGGCCCCAGGCGGCGGCGTGGAACATCGGGACGATCGGGAGGAGGTTGTCGGATTGCGACATGCCGAGGGTGCCGGTGTTCGTGATCGTGTGCATGTACGTCGAACGCTGGGTGTAGGCAACGCCCTTGGGGTGCCCTGTGGTGCCCGACGTGTAGCAGAACATCATCGGCGATCGCTCGTCGACCTCCGGCCAGCGCCCACTCAACGGCTGGTCGGCAAGGAGGTCTTCGTAGTTGACGGCGTTGGGAAGCGTTGTCTCGACCCCCGTGCCGCCCATCACGATCCAGTGCTCGACGCCGGGGAGAAGCGGTGCCACCGGTTCGATGAGCGGGAGCAGGTCGACGTCCACGAAGATCGCCCGGTCCTGGGCGTGGTTCACGACGTACTCGAGCTGTTCAGGGAACAGCCGGATGTTGAGCGTGTGGCAGATCCGCCCGGTGTTGGCGGTCGCCCAGTAGAGCTCATGGTGACGGTGGGTGTTCCAACCGAACGTCCCGACCACCTCACCCTGGGCGATGCCGAGGGACTCGAGGGCCGAGACGAGTCGTCGCACCCGGGTGTCCGTCTCGGCGAAGGTGGTCCGGTGGATCGTCTTGTCGGCCTCCAGCGACACGATCTCGCGGTGCCCGAACACGCCGACAGCGCGGTCGTAGAGCGTCGAGAGCAGCAACGGGTGGTCCATCATGTGTGGGGGCACGGCTTGATCCTCTCTCCGGCCGGGTCACCGACCTAGCAGTCGGGCCTTTTGTTGGGTGAACTCCTCATCGGTGAGCACGCCTTCGGCCCGCAGCCGGGACAGGGTCTCCAGCTCTGCGCCGATGCTGCCGCCCCCTCGCAGGAGCAGGGTTCGCTCCTCTCGCACGCGGTACACGAGCGATTGGACGCCTTCGGGATCGGGGATGTCGGTGAACCGACTCTGGCCGTGCTCCCCGGCCGACTCGATGAGCAGGTCACCCGACCCGAAGATGCGTTCCCCGAACGTCTGGCTGAAGGCGACATCGTTGATGACCTCGAGGGGGATTTCCTTTCCCGTCCGGGTGAACAGGCCGGTGCGGGTGATGAGCCGCTCCGTTGTGACAACGAACCACGTCGTCTTCCATTTCACCCACCGCGGCGCGGTGAGGGCGAACCCGAGGACGAATCCCCCGACGACGCCGGCCCACGTCGCGACACCGTCCACGAACGCGCTGAGCAGGACACCGCCGACGATGACGGCCAGCACCACGAGCGTCGGTCGGATGAGGCTTGCCCAGTGGGGATGAAACTCACTCACGACGTCCTCGCCGGGGCTCAGGAAGCGACGCGGGTAGGGCATTCCCGCATCCTATCCGCCGGCACCCCGGCCGCGTCGCCGACGGCCGGAGTACGTCGTCCGACCCGATAGCCTTTGTCCTGTGCGCTCCGTTCTCGCCCTCGCGGTCGGCCTCTCACTCGTGCTCGTCGCATGCGGGCCATCCCAGCCAACGGGGATCATCCGAACCCCCGCACCGGACGTGGGTCATCTCGGCCTCCCGGATGTCGACGGATCGACAACCCGATTCGTGGCACCCGACGGCAGCTACCTCCTCGTCTACTTCGGGTACACGAGCTGCCCGGATGTGTGCCCGACCACGATGGCCGACGTTCGTTCGGCCCTGTCCCAGGTCGACGACGCCGCCGACCGATTCACGGTGGCGATGATCACGATCGACCCCGACCGCGACACCGTTGAGGAGGTCGATCGATACGTCAAGGTCTTCTTCCCGACGGGCATCGCTCTGCGCACCGGCGACGCCGAGGTGCTGCGGGAGGTGGCCGATGGGTTCGGGGCGGACTACGACGTGGAAACCACGGAAACCGGGGAGATCCTGGTCAGCCACACCGCGTTTCTCTACGCCGTCGACACCGAAGGCCGGATCCGTCTCCAATGGCCGTTCGGTGCGACGCCCGACGACATGGCCCACGACTTCCAGATCCTGATCGAATCATGACCCACAGCGTCACTGCCGCCCTTGCCGTCGTCGTCCTCGCCCTTGCCGCGTGCGGAGGGGACGACCTCTCCCTCATCGACGACCCCGGCGCCCTCGAGGCGACGTACGAGTACACCGTGCCGGCCGGGACCGGCGAGAGGTTCGACCGCGGCGAACCGATCGAGATCCTTCCCCAGACGCTGGAGGCCAAGGTCGGCGAGGTCATTCGCATCGTCAACGAAGACGACCGCGGACACGTCGTCGGGCCCTTCTACGTCGGGGCCGGGGAGACCCTGGTGCAGCGGTTCGCCTCACCTGGTGTCTTCCAGGGTGCATGCACGGTCCACCCGTCGGGCCAGTTCGAGCTCAGGGTCTCGCGATGACGCCCTCGTCGTCGACGAACCGTCGTCGGCGCCGAGGCACCTCGACAGCTCTCCTCGCCCTCCTGCTGAGCGGCACCGCCCTCCCGGCCGCGGCCGATCCCGCCGGACCGACCGACTACCGCAACGAGGTGATCGGTCTCGACCCGGCCACCGACGGAGCGGAGTTCTCGATCGTCGGCGGAGATGCGTTCCTGCGGGTGGAAGTGGAGGCCGGGACGGAGCTGGTCGTCATCGGGTACTTCGGTGAGCCGTACCTCAGGATCCTGGCCAACGGCACCGTCGAGGAGAACCAGATCTCGCCCTCCGTCCCCCTCAACACCGACCGGTACGCCGACGACGTCGAGATCGACCGTGACCAGGCACAGCTCCCACCCCATTGGCAGGTCATAGGCAACGGTGGGGCCTGGGCGTGGCACGATCACCGCGTCCACTGGATGTCACGCACGCCGCCGCCCGGACGGTCCCCCGGCGACGTGATCTATGGGGAGGTCTCGATCCCGGTCGTCATCGACGACGTCGAGACCCGGGTGAGCCTCTCCCTCACCTGGGTGGAACGGCCGGCGCCCGTGTGGCCCATCGTGGGGGCCCTCGTGGGTGCGCTCCTCGTCGGGTGGCGCCGTCGCCGGCACCTCCCCGCCCTCGGGCTCATCGCCGCCGCTGCCCTCGTGGTGGGGGTCCGGCAGTATGCCTGGCTGCCACCCGAGACCGACCCGAGCGTCCTCCAGTGGGCCGTTCCCGTCGCTGCCCTCGCCTTCGTGGGAGCCGGGCTTCTCCGCCCCCGGGTGGCGGCGGTGGCCGGCGCAGTCGCCGCGGCCGAGATCGCCGGGTGGGGCCTGTGGCGCCGGGAGAGCATGTGGAAGGCGATCCTGCCCACCAGCGCACCCTACGCCCTCGATCGGGCGGTGACCGCGGCCTGCCTGGTCGGCGGCCTCACGAGCCTCGTCCTCCTCTTCATCGTTCGTATCCGCACCAGCCCGGCCATCGAGAGGACCACCTGACCTCGTCGAAAGGAACACCATGTCCCACAGCCTCACGAACGCACCCGAGTGGGCCTCACCGATGCTCGAGGAGGCCGTCGCCCAATTCCAGGCCGTGGCCGACCTGATGGACCTCGACGACAACCTCCGGGAACGGCTCATCCACCCCCAGCGCTCCATGGTGGTGAGCTTTCCGTTCCGCCGGGACGACTATGACGACGTGGACACCGTGTACGGCTACCGGGTCCAGCACACGAGCACGATGGGGCCCACCAAGGGAGGCATCCGCTACGCCCCCGACGTCAACCTGGGTGAGGTCGCTGCCCTCGCCATGCTCATGACCTGGAAGTGCGCAATCATGGGTCTTCCCTTCGGGGGAGCCAAGGGAGGCGTCCGGATCGACCCCTCCGTGCTCACCCGCAAGGAGAAGCAACGGGTCACCCGCCGCTACACGTCCGAGATCATCGACTTCATCGGGCCCCAGCGCGACATCCCCGCCCCCGACATGGGCACCGACAGCCAGACCATGGCCTGGATCATGGACACCTACTCCCAGCAGAAAGGGTACGCCGTCCCGGCGATCGTCACGGGCAAGCCCCCGGAACTCGGCGGATCGGTGGCGCGCAAGGAAGCAACCGGTCGCGGGGTCATCAGCATCCTGCCGGCGGCCGCCAACCATGTCGGGCTCAAGGTCTCGGGCCTCAGGGTGGTTGTCCACGGCTTCGGCAACGTCGGCCGGTATGCGGCGCTCGCCGCCTCCGAACTCGGGTGCCGGGTGATTGCCGTGTCCGGGACGGCCGGTGGGGTCCATGACCCGGCGGGACTCGATGTCGGCACGCTCATCCGCTGGGCGGAGGCCCACGGCAACCTCGTCGGCTACGACGGCGCCGAGTGGATCACCAACGAGGAAGTCCTCGCCCTCGACTGCGACGTCCTCATCCCGGCCGCGGTACAGGGGGTCATCACCGCCGACAACGCCGCGGAGATCAAGGCACGCCTCATCCTCGAAGGCGCCAACGGCCCCACGTCGGCCGCCGCCGATGCCGTCCTCACCGACCGTGGCGTCACGGTCGTACCCGACATCCTCGCCAACGCGGGTGGGGTGACGGTGTCGTACTTCGAGTGGGTCCAGGACATCCAGAACTACTTCTGGAGTGAGAACGAGATCGTTGCCCGACTCCGCGAACTCATGGCCAAGGCGTTCGACGAGGTCCTGTCGATCTCCGTGCGCGAAGGCGTCGACCTGCGCACGGCGGCGCTCATCAAGGGTGTGCGGCGGGTAGCGGCCGCCAAGAAGGTCCGGGGGATCTTCCCGTAGCGGACCCCGATCAGGACCCGTCGGTGGTCGCCACGTCGGCGAAGGCCGGGCAGATCTCCTGGAACGAGCACCAATCGCACAGCTTCGAGGGGCTCGGCGGGAAGTTGTCCGCCTCGATGGCGGTCTCGATCCGCTGCCACAGGTTGGCCATCTTCTGCTCGGTGGCGTCGAGGGCATCGTCGGTGATGGCCAGCCGGTAGAGCGTGGGGCCGTTGAGGTAGAGCAGCCGGACCTCCACTGGGGTGCGGCCGGTTCTCTTGCGGATGAGCGCGGCGTAGATCTTGAGACCGAAGAAGGCCGTACCGGCGTAGCGCTCCGGGGGGGCCTTGCCCGTCTTGTAGTCGACGATGATGAGGTCCCCGTCCGGGGTTTCGTCGAGCCGATCGAGGATCCCCCGAATCGTCACCCCGTCGGTGATCTCCTCGAGCATGTCCAGTTCCCGTTCGACGGGTGCGATGAGTGCCGGGTCCTCGACCGTGAAGTAGTTGCGGAGGAGCTCCATGCTCGCCAAGCCCCAGGCCCGCTCCTCTTCGACCGACTCGAAGAGGCCGAGGTACTCCTCCTCGCTTCGCATCTCGGTCCAGGCGGCGCGGAAGAGGTCGTAGAGCCGCTCGGCGTTGCGCTCCTCGGGGTCGAGGTCGAAGAGGTGCTCAAGGGCGGTGTGGGCTGCGGTGCCCCTGGCCTGGTGGACGGTCGTCGGCTCCGGGAGTCGGAGAATCGTCTTGTACTCGAAGAGCTTCGGGCACTGGATGAAGTCGCTGGCGCGCGATGGTGAGAGCCGTTCGAGGACGTACCGTTGGGCGGTGTCGTTCATGTCGGTGACGTTACCGCCGGGGTACGACGGAAACCGTCTTCTGTCGAACCCGGGGCCCCCACGGCGGTGGGCATGGGCCGTCCCGACGCCGAGCGCGAGCAACACCATCGACGGTCCGGTTTGCGCCCGCCCCCACCGGCGACGGTCGACTCGCGAAAACTGCGCACGGAACGCGAAAACTCTTGGGCCTTTCCCGACCACAGTGGGGGATTCGTCGCGTATGGTTCCCCCGTCGAACTCGGGAGACCGAGGGAGACCGCACCTCCCGGTGCTCCCTTCGGGGACGTCGGGAGTGGGACCGGCCCTCTGGGCGCATCGGCTTGCCGGGGCGACCGGAACGGACGGGACCGAACGGGTGGACGGCAAGGGCGCGAGCCCGTCGAAAGCCCGGCCTGAGGGCCTCGGCCCGACGGCATGAGCGCCGGACCGGCTCCTCGGAGCCACGGGCCGGATGCTCGGGGCGATGCCGAGACGCACCGCCCGACCGCCGAGCGGCGACCGAAAGGAGACCGCACGGAGGATCCGCCCGGGGCGGATGGCTCGGACCGAGAGGAATGGGTCACCTGCACCAGCGGAGAAGCCCGGAAGGCGCTGGCAACGGTGTCGGAAGGGTTGGCCAGGCCACACGAGTGGTGAAGCCTGGGCCCTGACGGGGGCCCCTCCCGCAAGGGAGTGTCGACGGCGGTCGGCGAGGGCAGCACTTGGTGGCGGCCAAGAGTTGGGAGAAGGGCTGACGGGCCCCGAGACCCAGCGGCCGGAGGCCCAGCAATGGGCGGACGGCCCGGGAACCCCGAGAGGGTGGACGCTGCAAGGCGGAAGCTTCCTCGGGGTTTCCCGCGTGTGGATAGCCTCCGGGAGGATGGCACCCGGCCGCACCCCCAACACCGCAGCCGTGCGCGTCCTGCGTTCGGCCGGGATCGCGTTCGAGCCGTTCGTCTACGCCTACGCCGCCCACGGGGGAACGCGACAGGTGTCGGAGCGGTTCGGGATCGACGAGCATGCCGTCATCAAGACGCTCATCGCCGAGGATGAATCCCGGACCCCGATGTGCGTGCTCATGCATGGCGACCACGAGGTCTCGTTGCGCGCCCTGGCCAGGGCACGGGCCGCCAAGAAGATCCGTCTGTGCACCACCGGGGCCGCGTCCCGCCATTCCGGGTACCTCATCGGGGGGATCTCGCCGCTCGGTCTGCGCACCCCGATGGACGTCCTGGTCGAGCACACGATCCTGGACCTCGAGCGGTCCTACGTCAACGGCGGTGCCAGGGGGTTCGTCGTCGGCCTGGCCACGTCGGATCTACTGTCGGTACTCCCCCACGTCGCGGTGGAGGTCGGCCTCCGCCGCTGATGCCTCTGCCATCGCGCGCAGGACCCCATGGAGGCGCGAGTCGCGGTACCTCGTCTCGGCCAGGGGCAGAGGAACGTGCAGGCGGGTCTCCTCGCCGTCGCGCGCCAGGGTGCCGCCCAGGTGCTCGAAGAGGTCGAGCATGGACTCGTTCTCCGACAGCACGTACGCGGTGAAGTACCGCACCCCGTTCTGCAGGGCGGTCTCGGCCAGGGCCTCGAGCAGGAAGGAGCCGACACCCTGGCCCTGCCACTCGTCCACCACCGTCACCGCGGCCTCCGCCACCTCTGGCCGGGTCGTGTCCCGCACGTACCGCGCCACTCCGACCGGCTGCTCCTCGCCGTCCTCGAGCACCGTGGCCCCCCACGCGAAGTGATCGCGGTAGTCCAGTTCCGTCAGATAGCGAAGCTGGTCGTCGGGAAGGTCGGACACGATGGTGTGGAACCGGAAGAACCGCGACCGTTCGGAGAGGC
Organism: Acidimicrobiia bacterium; assembly: GCA_041635475.1. Classification (GTDB taxonomy): domain Bacteria; phylum Actinomycetota; class Acidimicrobiia; order Spongiisociales; family JAENVV01. Next base: position 57,371 of record JBFKVA010000002.1, read on the forward strand.
GGGCAAGGCCGGCCCGCAGCAGGTCCTTGTCGCCCCTGCCGACCGGACGGACCCGCAGTCGTGTCCCGGAAGGAAGGTCCACCTCGAGGGGTTCCGTCATACGCATACGCTAGGCCGGTCCCGCCCCTCCCCCGGTTCTTGTCACACCCCCATGGCACAGTGGGTCCATGACAACGATCGAACGCATCCTCGCCGATGGCGGCCTCCAGGTCACCGTGCTCCACGACGGGCCCAACGGTTGTCCGTGCTGCCCGCCGGAAGTCCTCGCCGCTTGAGCGGTACCCTCCGTCCCGCCATGCCAGGACCCCCGATGCACGTCGAGCCGGAGGACTGGAACGCGGCGCTCGCCGACGTGGAGGGCCCCCAGCTCGTCGTGGGTGGACCGGGGACGGGCAAGACCGAGTTCCTCGCCCGCCGGGCGCGCCACCTCATCGAGGCCCGGGAGGTATCGGGCGGACGGGTCCTCATGCTCACGTTCTCCCGGCGGGCGGCCGCCGACCTCAGGACCAGGGTGGCCGGCTCCCTGGCCCCCGACACGACACCACCTCGCGCCTCGACGTTCCACTCCCTGGCGTTTCGCATTCTCGAGACCCATGCCATGCGGGTCCTCGGGTGGTCGAGGATCCCGGCGCTCCTCACCGGGCCCGAGCACGTCGGGGTCGTACGACGTCTCCTGGCAGATGAGCACCCCGATGACTGGCCCGTCGGGTTCCGCGACATGCTCACCACCCGGACCTTCGCCAAGGAGGTGACCGACTTCCTGCTCCGGGCCGCGGAGCGTCGCCTCGGACCAGACGACATCGGACGGCGGGCCACCACCCGCGCCGACTGGCGAGCGCTTCCCGCGTTCATGGACCGGGTCGCCACGGCGCTCGACGCCAAGGGACGGATGGACTACGCCACGGTGCTCTCCTCTGCGATCTCGGTACTCGACGACCCCACCACCCAGGCTGCCCTCGCCGAGGAGTTCCGGTACGTCCTCGTCGACGAGTACCAGGACACCACCGATGCCCAGGCCGCCCTGCTCCATCGCCTCGTCGCCGGCCACGGCAACCTCACCGTCACCGCCGACGTCGCTCAATCCATCTACTCGTTCCGCGGCGCCGACCTCCACAACGTGGAACGGTTCGCGACGACGTTTGCGGATCTCGGCCCGGTCACGACCCGCACCCTCACGACGTCGTTCCGCGTGCCGTCCGCCATCCTCGGCGCGGCTCGCACCCTCGCCGTCTCCGACCTCCCCGGCGCGGCGGACGACGTCCGCCCGTCAGGGCCGGGCGGACGGGTGGACACGTACGTCTTCGACCAGCATTCGCATGAGGCCGAGTGGATCGCGGGCGAACTCGAACGACTCCACCTCGAGGAACGGATCCCGTACCGCCGCATGGCGGTGCTAGTGCGGACGAAGCGGCGCCTCCTCCCCGAGCTCTCCCGGGCGCTCGAGCGGCGTGGGATCCCTCATGAGCGGCCCGACGCCAGGCTCATCGACCACCCTGCGATCCGGGTGGTCGTCGACCTGGTCGAGCTGGCCGTGGGAACCGGCACCGCCGAGGACGACGAGCGCAGCCTTCGCCGGTTCCTCCTGGGTCCGCTGGCCGGCGTGCCGCTCGGCGTCGAACGCGGCATCGTCCGGGCACTTCACCGGGGTGAGGTGGGCCGCGACGACCTCATTCGGCGCCATGTGCCCGACGGTGGCCCCATCGCCGACCTCCTCGCCGATCCCCGCTGGGCGACCACCGGGTCTGCCGAGGATGGCTTCTGGCACGCCTGGACCAGTCTTCCCCAATGGATCCGACTGGCGCTCGATCCCGCCCGGGACGACTTCCGGGTCGCCTGGTCTTCGTTCTCCCAGGTCCTCGGCCGCCTGGCCGAACGCGATCCCGACATCTCGCTGCGCGAGTTCCTCCACCTGGCCGGCCGTGACGAGTTCGAGGCCAGCCCTCTCCTTCGCTACTCGTCGGACGCCGACCGCCTGACACTCACGACCCTCCACGCGGCGAAGGGGCTGGAGTTCGAGGTGGTCATCATCGCGGACGCCGTTGACGGGGTCCTCCCGGACCTGCGTCGGAGCTACTCGCTGCTCAACACGAACCAACTCCACCCCGACCAGCAGGGAACGGCCCAAGCGCTCCGGTTCCGGGTCGAGGAGGAACGACGACTCGCCTACACGGCCATGACGAGGGCGACGACCCGCGTCGTGTGGACGGCCACCGGGGCCGGGATCGAGGAGACCGACGAGCGGCCCAGTCGCTTCATGTACGACATCGAGGGTGCCCCTCACCTCGGCCCACCGGTTCCGCGCGCCGGGCCCCCGGTCACAGGACTCGAAGCCGAGGCCCTCCTCCGACGGACGGTGTCCGACCCACTGGCCGCCCCGGCCGCCCGGCTGGCGGCCCTCCACGTGCTCGTCGACCGTCCACACCCGGCGCTGCGTCCGATCGAGTCGTTCGCCGGGGTCCGCCCCCGGGGGCCCGACCACGGACTCGTGCCCGACCAGGCCACGTTCTCGCCGTCGCAGGCAGCCGCCTTCGACTCATGTCCCCGCCAGTACGCATTCGGTCGCCACCTGGGAATCGGTGACGAACCATCCGTCTACATGCACCAGGGCTCACTCATCCATCGGGTGGCCGAGATCCTCGATCGTCGAGTCCTGGACGACCCCGACCACGAACCGACCGTGGCCGAAGCCCTGGCGGTCCTGGACGAGGTGTTCGATCCGGCCGAGTTCGGAGGCGGGCCGTGGGCCGAGGCCTGGCGACGGCGCGCTGCCGACACGATCACCAAGCTCTTGGAACTCGCCCCCCAGGAAGGACGCGTCCTCCTGGTCGAACACAGTCTGGCCATGCGGCTGTCCGGCGAGACCTGGCGGGGACGAGCAGACAGGATCGAACGACTGCCCGGCGGGGGGTTGCGCATCGTTGACTACAAGACGACCGGACAGGTGGCGAAGGTCGACGAGGCCGCCGGGTCCCTCCAGCTCGGCTTCTACGTCCTGGCGGCGTCCCAGGATCCCACCGTCACCGACCTCGGAACCATCGACGGCGCGGAACTCTGGTACCCGGCGGCACCCCCGCTCAAGAGGGGCTTTCCCACTCGCCGGCTCGACATGGACCTCGTCCCCCTCATCAGGGAGCGCCTCGTCGAGATCGCCCGGGCCGTTCGGGCCGAGGAGTTCCCACCCATCGTCAGCTCCCGGTGCCGGTCGTGCCGGGTTCGCCTTCTCTGCGACGAATGGCCCGAGGGGGAGGACGCCTTCACCCCATGACGTTCGTTCCCACCGCCGAGCAATCGAAGGTCCTGGCGGCCCAGCCGCCACTCCGGATCGCGGCCGGGGCGGGTACCGGCAAGACAGCCACGATCACGAGGGCAATCGTCGAACGAGTGCGCGACGGGAAGGTCCAGGCGGACCAGGTGCTGGGCATCACGTTCACCAACAAGGCGGCCGCGGAACTGGCCGGTCGCGTTCGGGCCGAGTTGGACGGCTCGACACCGATCGGCGTCGAGGCCGACATCCACACCTACCACGGGTTCGCCCATCGCCTCCTGGCCGAGTTCGGGCCACTCATCGGGGTCGAGCGCGACCTCACCGTCATCAGCCCGACCTACTCCCGCCAGATCCTCATCGACGCCATCACGTCCGGTGGTCCGTACGACCATCTACCCCTCCACAATCGGCGCCACCTCGTGCCGGACCTCGCCCGCCTGGCCGGGGCGCTCGGCGACAACCTCCACACCGCCGACACGCTCCTGGCCAATCCGATCGAGGACGACGTCGACCGGCTTCGCCACGAGATGGCCGAGGTCCTGGCCCGGTTCGAGCGTGAAAAGGAGCGGCTCGAGGTCCTCGACTATCCCGACCTGCTGCGCCTGGCCCATCGGCTGCTCACGCACCATCCGGCGGTCGTGTCCGAACTCCGGGATCGGTACCGCCTCGTCCTGCTCGATGAGTACCAGGACACCTCACCGGCCCAACGGATGCTGCTCCAGGCCGCGTTCGGGGGCGGGTTCCCGGTGATCGCCGTGGGCGACGCCGACCAGACCATCTACGAATGGAGAGGGGCGACGCTCGAGAACTTCGCCGACTTCCCCACCCACTTCCCGACGGCGGCCGGGACCCCGGCACCCTCCTTGCCGCTTTCTCTCAACCGGCGGTCGGGACAGTTGATCCTCGAGGTGGCAAACCGGCTCCGGTCCCACATCGACAAGTCGACGCGGCAGGACCTGACCCCGATCCCGGGTGCGCCCGTGGCCACCGTCACGGCGTCGTGGTACCGGACTGCCCGCACCGAGGCGGATGGGATCGCCGACCTCCTCACCGGTGCCCACGACGAGGGCATCCCATGGCGGTCGATGGCCGTGCTCTTCCGCAAGAACGCCGACATCTCCCTCGTTCGCCAGGCCCTGGGGAGAGCCGAGATCCCGGCCGAGGTGGCCAGCATCGGAGGGCTGCTCGAGATCCCCGAGATCGTCGAGGTCCATGCCTGGCTCCGAGTCCTCGACGACCCCGGCGATTCCGCTGCGTTCGCACGGCTCATGTTGGGCAGCCGCTACCGACTCGGTATGGCCGACCTTCGACCACTCCGGGAGTGGGCCCGCCGTCCGGACGAGGATGAGTGGGGACCGCCGGTGAGCCCCCTCGAGGCAATCGACCACGTCGATCTCATCACCGACCTGTCGCCCGGGGCGGCCGCCGCCCTCCTCGACTTCCGCGCCCTCTACCGGCACCTCCTCGAAGCCGCCCAAGGGGTCAGCCTCGTCGAGCTCGTGCGCCGCGTGCTTGACGCCCTGGGGGCGTGGAGGGAGATCGAAGCCCTCCCGGCGGTCCAGGCCTTGTCGACCCGACTCAACGTGTACCGGTTCCTCGACCTCGCCGAGTCGTGGAGTCCACTCGAGGGGCGGCCGTCGCTCCCCGCGTTCCTCGACCACCTCGACCTCATGGCCGAGGACCAGACGGAGGAACTCGACACCGCCCGCATCTCGACGGAGGACGCGGTGACCCTCCTGACCATCCACCGAGCCAAGGGCCTGGAATGGGACGTCGTGTGTGTCCCCAACGTCACCGACCGCACCTTCCCGGCCGGCATTCAGCGCACCGAGGACCCGTTCCTGTTCGCCCAGGAACTCCCCTTCGACCATCGGCTCGACCGATCATCACTCCCACCGATCACCGCCGCGATGGATCCCTCCGAACGCCGACGCCTCATGCGGGCGAGGCATGAGGCCCAGGAGTGGCGACTCGCCTACGTCGCGGCTACGCGGGCCAAGCTCGCCCTCCACGTCTCGGGGAGCTTCTGGTACGGCGTTCCCGAGCCCCTCAAGACACCCAAGAAGCCATCGGCGATCTTCGAAGCCGTTGCCACGGTGCCCGGGGTCGACGCCCGGGTCCTGGCCACCGAACCCGGTGACCGCCCCGTTTCCCTCCGACCCACTCCCGAACCGGGGGGCCCGGATCCGCTCTTCGGCCCCGAAGGATGGACGTCGGGAGCCCGGGCTGCCATCGCTCGTCCGGGCAGCCTCCGCGACATGGCGGGCACCCTCGGCGTCGCCAAGGAATACGATCGGGCCGTGAGCGACTTCCACGACATGCTGTTCGCGCTCCCCGAGGCTCCCGACGACGAGGCCCCGGTCAAGCTCACGTCGGTGTCGGTGACCGGGCTCGTCACGTATCGACGGTGCCCGAAGCAGTTCTACTGGAGCGAGGTGGACCGACTGCCGCGACGGCCGTCCCGGGCGGCTCGCCGGGGCATCGAGGTCCATCGCCGCATCGAGCTCCACCATTCCGGGGCGGTCCCCATGGAGGATCTCGAGGCCACGGAGTACGACGACCCGGGCACCGGGGTCCCGGGATCCGCTCCGTTCGAGGCCTTCCTCGCCTCCCCCTACGCCGGTCGGCGCCCGTTCCTCGTCGAGACTCCATTCGAGCTGCGAATGGGAGCCGGCAGCATTCGCGGCCGGGTCGACGCGGTGTACGAATCCGATGGCTGGGAGATCGTCGACTTCAAGTCCGGCCGGCCGTCCGCTGACCCGACGATCGAGGTCCAGTTGGAGGCATACGCCCTGGCGGCCGACGCCGGCGCCCTCGCCGTGGGCCGACCACACAAGATCTCCGTGACGTTCGTCTTCCTCGGCGACGGTTTCGAACAGCGAACCCAGGTGGTCGATGCGGCCTGGCTCGAACGGGCTCGGGCGTCGGTGGAGGGAATCCTGCACTGCATCGACGGCGAGGAATTCGAGCCTCGCCCGTCCTCGTATTGCACCACGTGCGATTTCCTGCGATTCTGTGAGGAGGGTTCGGCATGGGAGCAGTAGGAGTGGCATGGACATCCTCATCCCAGAAGCACTACTCGTCGGCCTGGCGGCAGGCCTGCTCCTGCGGAAAGCCGTCGGCTACCTCACGATTCCCGTCGTCGGCCTCGGCATGGGTGTGTTCTGGGCGGCACGCCACGCAGGGGACATCAGCAGCGGGACCGCGGACATCTTCGACAACGCCGCTCCCGAACTGATCGCCGACACCGCGCTGAAGTTCGGCCTCGCCGCGGTGCAGGCGGCCCTCGCCTCCTGGGCCGCGATCGCGTCGCTCAACTACCTCGTCGCCCGGGCCGCCAATCGACGAGCGCTCCGGGCGATCAAACCACCCGACCGTGAGACGCCTCGACGACGAGTGTGACCGGGCCGTCGTTCACGAGCGACACCGCCATCATGGCCCCGAACACGCCCGAGACGACGGGCACTCGCGCCGCCTCCAGTCCCGCCCGGAAGGCCTCGACGAGCGGTTCGGCGTGGCTGGCATCAGCGGCGTCGGTGAACGAAGGGCGTCTCCCCCGGCGGACGTCACCGTAGAGGGTGAACTGGCTCACGACGAGCACCGATCCGTCGACATCCATCACCGACCGGTTCATCCTCCCCTGCCCATCCCCGAACAACCGAAGCCCGGCCACCTTGGCCGACAGGGCACGTGCCTCGGCGGTCGTGTCGTCGTGGGTCACCCCGACCAGACAGACGAGGCCGCGGTCGATGGACCCGACGATTTGCCCGTCGACCTCCACGGTCGCCCGCGACACCCGCTGCACCACAACCCGCATGCCACCAGCGTAGGGGCGGCGGGTCGGTCCGCCGGATAATCCACCGCCGACCCCACCACCCCCCTCTACCCTCGCCGCATGACCCTCCCCGGGGAGCGCTCGCGCCTCCGTCTCGGCCTCCTCGCACCCCACTTGCGCCCACACCTGGGGATTGCCGTCGCGTCCATGGTCATGATCGTGGTCACGGTCGGCCTCGACCTGGCCGGTCCGATCGTGCTCGCCAGGGCGATCGACGCGGCAGTCGAGCGCCGCTCCGGCTCGGACCTCATCGGAATCGCGGGTCTCTTCATCGCGGTGTCGGTCGCCGCCCAAGTGCTCTCGGCCGCCACCACCTACCTGGGGACGCGAATCGGGTGGTCGGTGGCGAACGATCTCCGCCTCGTCGCCGCCCGCCATGTCACGGCCCTCGACCTCGACTACCACACGACGACCAACCCCGGGACCCTCATCGAACGGGTGGACGGGGACATCACCTCCATCGCCCAGTTCTTCTCGAACTTCGCGGTCCGGGTGGTCTCCACGGTGCTTCTCCTCGTGGGCATCGTCACCCTCACGTTCCGGGAGCACCCGACGGCCGGGTTCACGACGCTGGGGTTCACCGTCGTCGTCGGCGCCGTCCTGCTCTCGACCCGGTCCGTGGCCATCGCCGCATCGGCCGAGCAGCGGGGGGTGGCGGCCCGTCTCTACGGCTTCATCGAGGAACGCCTGTCGGCCATCGACGACATCCGGGCCAACGGGGCGGGACACCTCGTCATGGCCCGCTTCAAGGCAGTCATGCACGACTACTTCTCCAAGAGCCGCCGGGCCGACATGCGTCGATCGGTCATCTGGGTCACGACGATCGGCTTCTTCTCGGCGGGCTCGCTGCTGGCGCTCGTCGTGGGCACCGCACTCGTCAGGTCGGGGGCGATCACCGTCGGTACCGCGTACCTCATCTTCCAGTACATGACGAAGCTCGAAGCGCCCATCGAGGAGATCACCAACCAGATGCAGGAACTCCAGAAGGCCGCGGCCGGCCTCGGTCGCCTCACCGAGATCCTCGACATCACCCCCACCGTGGACCGCAGTGGAATCGTTCCCCTCCCCGACGGCGGACTCACCGTCGACTTCGACACCGTGACGTTCGCCTATGACGACACGATCGCGCTCCACGGGATCGACCTTCACCTGGCGGCCGGGGAGCGACTCGGACTGCTCGGCCGCACCGGTGGAGGCAAGTCGACCCTCACGAAGCTGGCGGCCCGCTTCTACGACCCGGGTGCCGGGTCGGTCCGGCTGGGGGGCATCGACCTACGCCGGGCGGAGCCCTCATCGGTACGAGCGGCCATCTCGTTCATCACCCAGGACGTCCAGCTGTTCGAGGGAACGGTCAAGGAGAACATCACGTTCTTCGACGACCAGATCGCCGACGAACGGGTCGAGCACGCCCTGGCCGAGATCGGTCTCGGGGAATGGGCAGGCTCCCTCGAACAGGGGATCCACACCATCCTCGGCTCGGCCGGGGCCGGCATGTCGTCGGGCGAGGCCCAACTGGTGGCCCTGGCCCGTGCCTACCTCCGCCAACCCGGCCTCGTCATCCTCGACGAACCGTCATCGCGCGTCGACCCGGCCACCGAGGCGCTCATCACCGGGGCCATCGATCGCCTCACCGCGGGCCGGACGGCCATCATCATCGCCCACCGACTCGACACCGTGCGCAGCGTCGACAAGATCGCCGTCATCTCGGAGGGACGTCTCGTCGAGTTCGGACGCCGGCACGACCTTGCCGCCGATCCCTCGTCTCGCTTCGCGGCCCTGCTGGCGGCCTCGGCCGACGGGCTCCTCCCCGACGTCGAGGTACCGGCATGAACCCCGTACGCATCGCGCTCCGGCTCCGCCGAGCATGGCCGTGGCTGCTCACCCTCAACTTCGTGATGTGGGGCGTGTTCCACGGCCTTCCGTCGCTGTTCGGCTACGCCGTCGGACTCCTCTTCGACCGCATCGCCGGCGTCGACCCGGGAGCACCGGCCGCCGCCCTCGTGCTGTTCGGAGCGGTGATCATCGGCCGGCTCCTGTTCTTCGAAGCCGGCATCTGGGCCTTCTCGACCTACTGGTTCAGTATCACCCTGCTCCTGAGGCGCAACTTGCTCCGCTACCTCATGGAGGCAGCCGGTGCTCGCCAACTCCCGGTCTCCACCGGCTCGGCCGTCTCCACCTTCCGTGAGGACGTCGACGACGTCGCCACCTACATGGAGAACCTGATCGACGCGACCGGGATCCTGGCGTTCGTCATGTCCGCCATGTGGGTCCTGTTCCGCATCGACGCCCAGTTGGCGGCGATCGTGCTCATCCCGATCGGCCTCGCCCTCCTCCTCACGCAGGCGCTCTCGGGTCACATCCGACGATTTCGCAGGAAGATGCGGACGGCCACCGAGGAGGTCACGGGGTTCCTGGGCGATCTCTTCGCCGCCGTCGAGTCCATCAAGGCGGCAGGCAAGGAGGGTCCAATGCTGGCCCACCTCGAGGAGGTGAACCGCCGACGACAGCGAGCCGCGCTCAACGACTCGGCGCTCACCGAGCTGCTCAGGACCATCAACCGCAACATGGCCAACCTGGGGATCGGGGCCATCCTGCTGGTCGGCGCAGCTGCCATCGCCGACGGCAGCCTCTCCGTTGGTGGGCTCGCCACCTTCCTCGTCTACATCCCCCGGCTCACGTCGTACATGGCGTGGGCAGGCGACATGGTCGCCCAGCACAACCGAACACGGGTGGCCTACGACCGAATCACGAGGCTCTCCATCGACGCCGGGCCCGACCAGCTCCTGGCCGTCGACACGCTCGACCTCCTCGGCCGGGAGGGGTCCACGAGTGGAGCCGCCTCGGTGGCGCCGTTCTCCAGCCTCGAGGTGAGGGGCTTGACCCACCTGCATGACGCCGCCGGTTCGGGTATCGCCGACGTGGGTTTCACCGTGCCGCGTGGTTCGTTCACGGTGATCACCGGTCGGATCGGGTCGGGCAAGACCACGTTGTTGCGGACCCTCCTGGGGCTCCTCCCGCCCCACGACGGCGAAGTCCTGTGGAATGGCGAGGCGGTGGAAGACCCGGGATCGTTCCTGATTCCGCCACGGTCGGCCTACACCCCACAGGTTCCCCGTCTCGTGTCGGAAAGCCTCTTGGAGAACATCACGATGGGACGCGACCTGTCCTCCTCCCAAGTGGAGGACGCACTCCATCTTGCGGTGCTGGGACCCGACGTGGTCCACCTCGAACACGGGCTCGACACCGTGGTCGGTTCCCGCGGTGTACGACTCTCGGGCGGGCAGGTCCAGCGATCGGCGGCGGCCCGCATGTTCGCCACCGAGGCCGAACTCCTCGTGTTCGACGACCTCTCCTCGGCGCTCGATGTCCACACGGAGGCCTTGCTGTGGGAGCGCCTCCGCGAGCGACGCGCCGTGACCGGCCTCGTCGTATCCCCCCGGCGGCCCCCCCTCCGGCGGGCCGACCAGGTGATCCTGCTCGAGGGTGGTCGCGTGAGCGACATCGGGACCCTCGACGAGCTCCTCGACCGCTCTCCCGGCATGCGCGCGTTGTGGGAGGATGAGGAGGATGACGACTGACCCAGTCCCTCGCTGCCCGTGGGTGCCCGTCGGGGACGCCCTCTACGAGGCGTACCACGACACCGAGTGGGGCGTCCCGGTCCATGACGACCACCGCCACTTCGAGAAGATCACGCTCGAAGGGGCACAGTCGGGTCTGAGCTGGAGGACGATCCTCGTGCGCCGGGAGGGGTACAGGGAGGCGTTCGCAGGCTTCGACCCGGCCGCGGTGGCGAGCTTCGGACCCGGAGACGTCGACCGACTCGTGACCGACGCTTCCATCATCCGCCACCGGGGCAAGATCGAGGCGACGGTCCACAACGCCGGTCGGTTCCTCGGGGTGCAGCACGAGTTCGGCTCGTTCGACCACTACATCTGGGGGTGGGTCGACCATCGACCCCGCATCAACCGGTTCCGGACCATCGATGACTACCCGGCCCGGACGGACCTCTCCTCGCGGATCTCCGCCGACCTCAAGCGGCGGGGGTTCCGGTACGTGGGGCCCACGACGGTGTACTCCTACCTCCAATCGTACGGCTTGGTCATGGACCACACGACCGACTGCCACCGCCATGCCCAGCTCTCCGGCTGACGGCGGCCAGCCCCTCGACGCGGGCGGGTGGTCCGGTGGACTGGCGTTCGCTCCGCGTTCCACCCCCGGGGTGGTCGTGGCAACGGCGTTCCTCTGCGCCTCCTTCGCGCCGTCCCTGCTCCCGCGTTCCTGGCTGAAGCAGGGCATCATCACCGGGGTTCTCGCCGTCATCGGCTACATACTGGGGGCTGTTGTCGGTGGCCGCCTCCGGCGCCGCCCGGGGCGTCGACTGGGGGCGGCACTGACGGTGGTCGCGCTCGTCTTCGTCGTCCTCGGGGTTGGGTGGGAGGCGGACGTCCGAGCAGCGGTCGATGCCGGCCCGCTGGCGCCGTGGGAGCCGGCAGCAGCCGTGGCCCTGGCCGTGGCCCTGGGCTGGACCTTCCTGTTCGTCGGCCGGCTGCTCATCGCCCTCACCCGTCGCCTCATCGAGTTCATCGAGCGTTTCCTGGGGCAGCGGGCGGCCGCCGTGATCGGTACCTCCTTCGCGCTCGTGGTCGTCATCGGTCTCGTACAAGGGGTGCTCATCAACGGCACGATCAACGCCGTCGGCTCCACCTACACGTCACTGGCCCTCGAGACCAACCCCTGGATCAGCCGGCCCACCACTCCCCTCCGCTCCGGCTCACCGGCCTCGGTGGTCCAGTGGGAGTCCCTCGGACGATTCGGCCGGGAGTTCATCGGGTCGGGACCGACCATCGACGAGATCGCAGGTTTCGGGGAGGCCGACCCGACCGAGCCGGCACGCGTCTACGTCGGGCTCCACTCCGCCCCCACGCTCGACGAACGGGTTGACCTGCTGCTCGAGGAGTTGGAGCGGGTGGGCGCGTTCGAGCGGGATCACCTCGCCGTCGTCGCCGCCACCGGGACCGGGTGGGTCGACGAAGACGTCGCCGACGCCTTCGAGTTCCTCCACGGTGGGAACACCACCATCGCGGTCATGCAGTACTCGTTCGCGCCGAGTTGGGTCGCCCACTTCACCGAGCGGGAGGCGGCGGCGGAGACCGCAACCGCCACGATCGACGCCATCACCGACCACCTCGCGTCCCTCCCGGCGGCAGATCGCCCACATCTCACCGTGGTCGGCCAGAGCCTGGGATCCCTCGGTCTCGTCCGGGCCTTCGACGACCCCCAGGACCTCCTCGACCGAACCGACTCGGCGCTGCTCGTCGGACCGCCCCGCACCGACCCGATCAGGGCCGAACTCGCCCGCGCCCGGAACCCGGACTCGCCGGCGTGGCGGCCCGAGGTTCCCGCGTGGCCCACCATCCGGTTCGCCATCGGGCCCGAAGACCTGGAGACGGACGGTGACGTCGAGGTCGTCTACCTCCAGTACGCATCCGACCCGGTCGGGTCCACCGGGGTCGTGCTCCTCTTCCAGCGCCCGGAGTCATACGACCGCCCCCACGGACCCGATGTCATCGCGGCCGTCAGGTGGCTGCCGATCGTGACGTTCTTCCACTCGCTCGGGGACCTCGGGTTTGCCATGTACGCCCCGGACGGGCACGGCCACAGCTACCGGGCGGACATCGTCGACGCCCTCGTCGCCCTCGACGCCCCGGCCGACTGGACGAGCGCAGACACCCGCCGCCTCCGCGACCTCGTCGAAGCCCGCGCCGCCGAGCGGGCCGCCAGATCCGGATAGGGTCTCGGGAACGAGGAGGCACCATGTCGGCTGAAGCAAGAATCGCAGAGCTGGGACTCGAACTCCCCACCCCAACCAAGCCCATGGCCGCCTACGTCACATTCTCCCGATCCGGGGCCTTGGCCTTCACGTCCGGCCACGGGCCGCAGCGAGCCGACGGCTCCTACGTGGTCGGGAAGCTCGGGTCCGACCTCGATGTCGACGAGGGCAGGGAGGCCGCCCGGCTCACGGCGATCGCGCTCATGGCCACCCTGCGCTCGGAGCTCGGCTCCCTCGACCGGGTGAGTCGCATCGTCAAGCTGCTCGGCATGGTCAACAGCGCGCCGGGGTTCACCCGACAACCGGCCGTCATCGACGGGGCCTCGGAACTGCTCGTCGAGGTGTTCGGTGACAAGGGAAGGCATGCCCGTTCGGCGGTTGGCGTCGCCTCCCTCCCGGTGGGCATGGCGGTCGAGATCGAACTCATCGCCGAGGTCCTCGGGTAGCCGGGACGACGAGGAAGTAGGCTCCGCCCATGCCGGCCACCTGGCCCGATCTCCCCGACCCGGGGGGGCATCCGATCTTCATACTCGCCGAGACCGCCTCGGCGTTCGAGGCCGAGATCATCAGGTCGTGGGCGAAGGCCCAGAGCGTCCCCCCTGCGTCGATCCTCGAGGTCCCATCATCCCGGCGGCGATTCGGAGCGCGAGGCATCTCGCCTCGGCTCGAGGCACGCCTCACCAGGGGGGACGATCCGTTCGTCGTCCCCGTTCGCCTGGCATGGACCGTTCCCGAGCGTGACGGACGCCGAGCCGTGCGGCCAATGGACATGATCACCTCGCTGGGTGACCCCCGTGACCCGGATCCGATCCGGCAGCGTTGGATCCATCACCGGCATCCGGAGCGGTGCGAGATCGTGGTGGGAACGGCCGGCCTCGCCTCGGACGTCATCGCCCTGTGGCAGGCGGCGAAGGAGGCTTCACGCCTCGGGGAGTTCGTAGTCCACCGAGCATGGCTTCTGCTGGAACGGGCGGAACGTCGGCTCCGGGGCAATCGGTACAAGGTCGCTCGGTTCGTGCCCGAGGCCATCACCCGCCAGGGTGACTACCTCGACGGGATCTCCCACCTCGCCGAGCAGGCGGATTGGCCGTTCGAACTCATCGCCGCCCGGAGCAAGCGGTACCTCAAGGAGATCGCCGCCCGCCACTCGACCCTGGCGATCGACCTCATCGCCCACCTCATCCACTGGCTCTACACCCAGGGGTACCAGGAGATCGACTACGACCGCACGGCGCTCCTGTCCGTGTACGAGTCGGCCGACCGGACGGCGCTCGTGTTCCTCCCGTCCCACAAGTCCCAGATGGACCGGCTCGTCATGCAGTACGTCCTGTGGGAGAACGATCTGCCGCCGAGCCACACGGCCGGCGGGATCAACATCAACTTCTGGCCGGTGGGCCCCCTGGTCCGGCGGTCGGGGGTGTTCTTCATCCGCCGGTCGTTCAAGGACAACGAGCCGTACAAGTTCGCCCTCAAGTCCTACCTCAAGTACCTCCTCTCCCGGCGGTTCCCCATCGAGTGGTTCCTGGAGGGAGGACGTTCTCGCACCGGCAAGCTCCGCTCCCCCTCCTACGGGATGCTCAGCTACATCCTGACCGCGTTCCGCGACGGGGCCACGGAGTCGATGAAGCTCGTTCCCATCTCGATCAGCTACGACCAGCTCTTCGACGTCGGGGACTACGCCACCGAGTCCCGAGGCGGCACCAAACAGGGTGAGAGCGTGGGGTACGTCATGGCCGCGGTCCGGCGGCTTCGTCGCCGCCACGGCAACGTGTACATCCGGCTCGGTGACCCCATCGAACTGGAAAGGGACGCTGCCACCGACATGACCGAGGAGAGCCTCGACGTGGCCAAGCTGGCGTTCGAGGTGATGCACCGGATCAACCTCGTCACCCCCATCACTCCAACTGCCCTCGCCAGCCTCCTCCTCCTCGACGATCCCTCGCCCACCGACCCCGAGACACTCGCCGAACGAGCCAAGCCCCTCATCCGCCACATCGGCCGGCGAGGGTTCCCGGTGTCGGCCCCGCTCGGGCGCCCGTCGGACATGGCGACCGTGCTCCAGCGATTCCGAGAACACGACATCGTCACGGCAACCGGGCCCGGGGTGGCTCCTGTCCCCGGCCAGGAACTGGCCCTCGCGTTCTACAAGAACACGATGATCCACCACTTCTTGCCGTGTGCCATCGCCCAGATGGCCGACGCGCTCCCCGAGGACACATCGAGTGTGGCCGCCGAGCTGAGGGACCTCCTCAAGTTCGACTTCTTCTTCGCGGAGCGGGACAGCTTCCTCGACGAGATAGCCGAGGTCGACCTGGCCGCCCTCGACGACTGGTACCCGCGGCTCGTACTCCTCCCGTTCCTCGAGGCGTACTACGCGGCGGCAGTTGCGGCGTCCGGCAACGCCCGGGTCAACGAGCGCGACGCCCTCGAACGGGCAAGTGCGATGCTCGAGACGGGGACCCTCGTGCGACCCGAGGCGGTGTCCCTCCCGATGATGTCAACGGGCCTCCAGCTCATCGATCACCTCGACCTTCGTGAGGACCGAGAGCGCCTGGCAACCCATGCCGACCGGCTACGTGCGCTCATCCACGTGGCTCACCGACACCATCTCCTCGTCCCCAGCGAGCTGTGACCCACGCCCGTCAGTGCGTGATCGCCCTCCGGTAGGCCCATGTGGCCACGGCCAGGAGCCCCACGGCGATGGCGGCCAGCACTCCGATCTCGTCGGTCACGTCGGCGATGGTCCCGTCGGTGAACAGCAGGTCGCGGAACCCGCGCAAGGCCCAGTAGTGGGGGGTGAACCGGGCGATTCGCTGCACGGTGTCGGGGAAGAGCTCGTAGGGGAGCATTGATCCCCCGAGCGCACCGAGCCCGATGCCCAGCATCACCCCGACGCCCCCTGCCTGCTGATCGTTCTGGAGGAGGGACCCGAGCAGGATCCCGGCTGCAGTCGAGACGAGCGCGAAGACGCCGATGACGGCCGCCGAGCCGAGTGGATCACCCCAATCGACGCCGAACATGAAGGCCGTGGCGAGGATGATGAACAGTGCCTGCACGAGTGCGACCGCATATCGCCCCAGCGTCTCGCCAGACACGATGACCCCCACCGGTGTCGGGGAGACGAGCATCCTCGAGGAGACCCCCAGCTTCCGGGTGAGGATGAGGTGCCCTGACGTCGAGAGCGACGTGAGGAACGTGAAGAGCACGACCTGGCTCGATGCCCCGAAGTCGAACTGCTCGATCTCGCCCTCGAAGAGCGGCTCACCGCCCCGGCTGACTGCCACGTCGACGACCTCCACGTGGTCCGTGACGAGTCCGATCAGCGCCGACGCCTCGGCCGCCCCCATCCCGCCGACGTCGGCGACGTAACGGGCGGCTCGCAACTCGGCAGACATGTCGACCGCAGCGGCCTGGACGGCGGAGCGAAGCTCCAGCCCGAAACCCTCGCGGGAGATGAAGGTCACCTGCGTCGGACGATCGGATGCCACCGGGTCGGTGTCCTCGATGACGATCCCTGCCTCCACCTGTCGGAGCTCGACGGCGTCGAGGAGTTCGTCCGCCGATCCGTACTCGCGTATCCCGAAGCCATCGGAGGACACCGCATCGACCACGACCTGTCCGACCGGGGTTCCGGATCCCACGACGCCGAGTGTCGGGGCCGAGCCGGCGCCGAACTGCAGGCCGATGAACATGATGATGAGGATCGGGAAGATGAAGACGAAGAAGACATTCTCTTTCTCTCGCAGGAAGCGGCGGAGTCCGGTCGCGGCGATCGTGAGCACCTTCATCACACCACTCCAGTCAATCGGGCCCGCCGGAGGAGGGCCACGCCTCCCAACACACCACCGATCCCCAGGACGACGAGGGCCGGGACGATGACGTCAGCCGGGGACCCGGACCCGGCATTCGCCCCGAACCCCTCCATGAGCCACCGATGGGGGCTGATCCGGGACAGGACGTCAAGCCACCCTCCATCGCCCACGATGGGGAAGAACACGCCTCCCAGCAGACCCAACACCGTGGCGACGATTCCCCCGAACTGGCCTGCCTGCTCGGCCGTCCGCGTGATCGTCGCCAGGACCGCGCCCAGTCCCATGGCGGCCATCACCGCCGCCACCGAGAGCAGGACGACGCCCCACACCTCTCCCCAACTGGCCCCGAGCATGAGCGTTGTGGCCACGACGAGGACCCCCATGGCAACGAGGCCGGTCAGGGCGGCCGCCAGGGTCTTGCCGACGAGGATGGACGCCCGCCCCACGGGGGCGACCAGGAGTCGCTGGAGCGTGCCTTCCTGTCGCTCCTCGATGACGTTGAGAACGGCGGCCTGCACGCTGAAGAACAGGAAGAAGAGCGCCATGCCCACCGCCAGGTAGGTCTTGCCGTCCAGGATCCGGGACCCGGCCTCGCCCGCCACGATTTCGATGACCGGGGGCATGGCGGTCAGGCCCTCGAAGGCCGCGGGGTTGGAAACACCGCCCGCCACGAGCCCGGCCGCCGCCAAGCGGCCGGCGTTCGTCTCCGACGCCAGTGCTTCGGCGATCGACACCGCCACCGCCGTCGCCAGGCCATCCCCGGCGTTGCCGATCACCTCGAGACTCACCGCCTCCGCCGACGCAACACCGTCCGGGATGAGGATGGCGGCCGAGGCCTCGTTGTCCTCGACGGCGGCCACCGCCTCCTGGCGGGTCGCCACGAGCTCGACATCCTCGAATCCCGCTTCGTCGACCAGGCCAGCGACGAGGGATGGGCCGATGAGACCGGTGGCGTCGTGGACGCGGAACGAGGGCTGAAACCTGCCTTCGAAGGCGTCCCCGGCGACCGATGTGAGGATGATGGTGATGGCGAGGGGCGCGACGATCGCCATGAGGATCATCGACTTGTCGCGGAGCCGCTGGCGCAGGTCCTTCCACGTGAGGAGGAAGACGGTTCGCATGGTCAGTCCCTCAGTGCCTTGCCGGTGAGGTGGAGGAAGACCGCCTCGAGGTCCGGCTCGTGCACGGCCACGCCCTTCACCACGGTGCCGTTCGACACCGCCGCGATGAGCTCCGGCAGCCTGGCGGCTGCACCTTTGAGTACGACTTCCAGCCGACCCTCGGCTTGGGTGGCCCCGTCGACGCCGGGCAACTCCAACAGGCGCTCCGCCAGCCCTTCCACGTGCCCTGCCACCTCGAACGTCACCCGGTCGCGCTGTCCGATGCCTGCAATGAGGTCACGGCGAGTGCCCTCGGCGACGAGCTTGCCGTCGTCGATGATGCCCACCCGGTCGCAGAGGCGCTCGGCCTCTTCCATGTAATGCGTTGTGTAGAGCACGGCCAGGCCCTCGGTGCCCAGGGCGTCGACCGAGTCGAGGATCGCGTTGCGGCTCTGGGGATCCACTCCCACCGTGGGCTCATCGAGCATGAGCAGCTTCGGTCCGTGAAGGAGCCCGATCCCGATGTTGAGACGGCGTTTCATCCCACCCGAGAACTCGTCGGCCCGGTCCTTGCCCCTGTCGGCGAGACCGGTCAACTCGAGGACTCGATCCACCGCGGCGGTGACCGCGACCCCCCGCATCCCGTAGAGCTTGGCGAAGAAGGCGAGGTTCTCGAAGGCCGTGAGGTCCGGGTAGATGGCGAGGTCTTGCGGCACGTACCCGAGGGCTCGACGGGCTCCTACCGAGCTGACTTCGATCGGCTCCCCGTCGACGATCACCGTGCCGGCGTCCTTGTGGAGCAGCCCGCAGATCATCGAGATGGTGGTGGTCTTCCCGGCCCCGTTCGGACCGAGGAGGCCGTACGTCTCGCCGGCCGCGATCTCGAACCCGACCCCGTCGACGGCCTTTCGCTCCCCGAAGGACTTGTGGAGCCCTTCGCACACCAGTACGGGTGACATCATGCCTCTCCTTGCACTCTGTTGATCATCTCCTGGAGGGCGCTGAGGTGGGCGCCGAGCGCCCGCGCCCCCTCCGTGGTGGCCCTCACCGTCGTCAGCGGCTTCTTCCCCTTGTAGCCCTTCGTGATCTCCACCAGGCCGGCCTCCTCGAGGACCGCCAGGTGGCGGCTGAGGTTGCCGTCGGTGAGCCCCAGTTCGTCCCTGAGGAACGAAAAGGCCGCCGAGCGGACCTCCGCCAGCACGGTCAGGATCCCCAGGCGGGTGCGCTGGTGGACGAGGTCATCAAGCCGATCGAAGGCGGCATCGCTCACCGCCGTACCATCCGCAGGCCGGCCCCGGCTCCCAGCAACACGCCACCGAACGTGCCGGCCAGGGCGCTGTACAGCGGTCCGGGCTCATCGATGAGCGCATACACGGCGACGCCCCACCCGGCCAGGAGTGCAAGCGTCGCCAGCAACTGACGCTGGCCGTCGAGCGTCGCGATGACGCCGAACCCGGCCACGAGGACGAGCCACCAGACCAGAACCGCCAGCCGTTCCTCGAACACGAAGAAGCTCCCGAACGTTCCCGTGAACATGAAGACGACGACCACGACGTAGGGCCACATCGGGTGCCCGGACGACGCGCCTTGGTCCGCCTTGGCGCCCAACGCGAACGAGGCGATTGCGCCCAGCGGGGCGGCAACGATCCAGTAGAAAGAGAGGGTCTCGTTGGCGGACACGAAGGCGACGACCGACCCGAGGAAGATCGCTCCCCACATGAGGAGCATCGCCCAGTTGGCGGTGAGCATCGAGTGGCGGGTCGAGACCCGGATGCGGTCGAGTTCCGCGAGCAGGGCCTCGGCCTCGGACGCTTTCTCTTCGCGATCAGTCACGCAAGTACTCTATGACACCAAGTACTTGACTGTCAAGAAGCACTTGCCTCGTGTCGGTGGATGGGTGGGCGACGCTCGAACGCTGCCGCTGATCGTGTCAGGAACCGACGTTCAGCTGGCGAGCCGTCGGCTCCGCACAACAGAACCAGGACTCGGTGAGCCGAGGGGCCACGTCGATGTCGGGAACCGCCGGCATGTCGATGCCCGTGCGTTGCCCGATGGCGTCGACGAGGGAGCGCATGACGGTGAGGTCCGAGGTGCCGGCCGCGTCGCCTTCCTCCACGATCGCGGCGAGTTCCTGTTGAAGCGCGTCCATGTGGGGGTCAGCCGGCTCCCACTGGAACCCCAGCATCTCCGGGTCGTAGCCACGCAGATGGGGGCCGAGTTCCGGAAGGTCGAGCATCAGGGACCCATCCGGGATGAGGAGTCTGATCGCCAGCTGGATCGGGTCCACGCTCCCCCACAGGTTCGACTCGTCCACGAAGCGAACGATCTGGGCGAGATGGGCTGGCTTCGTCCAGGGGGTGAACGGGAGCCATGTGGGCCGCACATCAATCCCGGCGTCTCGGAGGATCGTCACCGCCTTCGACATGTCAGTCACGGTGTGGCCCTTGTCGAGGAGCTCCAGCAGGCGATCATCGGCCTGCTCGAAGGCGCTCACCACGAACCGGACCCCAAGGCTGCGGAGGGTGGGCCAGAGGTCGGCATGGTCCAGGATGTGCGAGACCTTCACGGTCACATCCACCGAGACGTCGCCGACCTCCGACCGGACTCCCTCCAGGGTCCGGATCGCGTGCGCCGGTGCGTTGAGGAAGTCCGGGTCACCGAACGTCAGGTGCTGCGCGCCCGCTTCGACTTGTCGCATTGCGTCGGCCACGACGATGTCGGCGGCAACGATCCGGAGACGGCCGTCGTAGATGGTCGGGAGTGGGCAGTGCCGGCAGCGGTGCCGGCAGCCATGGGTTGCCTCCACGTAGCCAGCCGCAACCTCGGTGCCTCGGTCCCTGAACTTCGCGTAGGACCCGAGCGGCGGAAGGGAATCCCGGGCTGGCAGGGCATGGCGGGTCCGGCCCAACTCGACCCGGACGGCGTCGCTCCCCTTGCCCGACACCCACTCGACAAGGGCTTCCTCATACTCGCCCGCGATGCGGATGTCGGCGATCGATCCGACCGCGTCGTCGGATCCGACGGTTGCGTAGAGCCCGTAGAACGCAAGGGGGAGGTCGGGACGGCGCTCCTTGACTCGACGGGCCAGTGCAACACCCAAGCGCATCGCCGTGTGCATGGGAACCGAGATCGCGACTCGGTCGGCCCACTCCACCGACTCGAGGGCAAGATCCTCGACAGACACGTCCAGCGTGCGGACCTCGTGTCCCGCCTCGGCGAGGGCCCCAGCCGGGGCGGCGAGATGGAGCGGCTGGTGACCGAGTTCGTAGGTGGAGATGAGCAGGACCTTCATCGGGCCAACTCCGAGAGCGCCGTCAACAGCCGATCGACTTCATCGACGGTGTTGTAGTGGAGGAACCCGACCCTGACAAGGCCCCCTGTCGACAACCGATCCAACCGGCGCATGACCTCGAGGGCGTAGTAGTGACCGTCCCAGACGAAGAGGCCCTGGGCACCGAGTCGGCGCGCCGTCTCCCCTGGCGTCGTCCCGTCGACCTCGATGGCAAACGTGGGCGTCCGCAGCCGTTCGGTCCCCGGCCCGAACAATGTCACGCCGTCGATGGCTTCGATTCCTGCCAGGAACCGGCCCGCCAACCGGTCGGTGTGGGCGGAGGCAGCGCCAATACCCGAGACGAGACGCGACCGGCGATCGGGCCCCTCCCCCAGCGATGCCAGGTACTCGACCGCCGCCGTGACACCCGCCAGCAGTTCGAAGGGCGGCGTGCCTGCCTCCCACGACCCAGGGGCGGTGGAAGAGGCCGGTCGAATGTGCACCGGCTCAACGGCATCGACGACCCTTTCACCCAGGTGGAGGACCCCAACGTGGGGGCCGTGGAACTTGTACGCGCTCGCCACCAGGAAGTCGCAGTCCAGGCGTTGCACGTCGATGACGCCGTGGGGAGCGAAGTGAACGGCGTCCACGAACGTCAGCGCCCCCACCCGCCTGGCGGCGGCGCATGCCTCGATCACCTCCGGGATGGTCCCCACGGCGTTGGAGGCGTGGGTGAGTGCCAGCAGCTTGGTCCGGTCGGTGAGCACGGCCTCGACCCTGCCGAGGGCACACCCGTCGTCCGGGTCGAAGTCGACCCAGCGCACCGTGGCCCCCGACTCCTCGGCGGCGAGCAGCCACGGACTCACGTTGGCGTCGTGGTCGAGTCGGGTGAGGACGAGTTCGTCACCCGGGCTCCATTGCCGGGCCAGGACCCGGGCTGCGGCCAGGGTGAGGGCCGTCATCGACGGGCCGAACGCGATCTGCTCGCCGCTCGGCGCGTTGAAGAGATCCGCCATGGCCGAGCGGGCACCCTCGATGATCTCTGCCGCGGATTCGGAGGCGACGAAGTGACCGCCAAGGTTGGAGACCCCCGTCGACAGGACCGAGCCGATGGCGTCGATCACCGGTTGCGGGCACTGCGAGCCTCCCGGCCCGTCGAACCACGCGGCCGCCCGCCCGTCCACGGTTCGGCGCAGCGCCGGGAACAGCGAGCGCACACCCGCAACGTCGAGGCTCATGGAGCGAGCAGCTCGGGGAGGATCTCGCCGGCAGGTCCCAGCACCTCCGCGTCGGCCAAGGGAGACGCCGCGGAACGTTCCGTGTTGACGACGACGATGCGGGCACCGCCTTCGCGGGCGACGCCGATGAGGCCCGCCGCCGGGTACACCTCGGCGGAGGTGCCGACCACAACGACGGCGTCGGCCGCCGCGATCGACAGATGGGCTCGCATCCACTCCCGCTCCGGGAGCGTCTCTCCGTACCAGACGACCGACGGACGCATCGGCGCTCCACACATCGGGCAGGGCCGGAACCCCTTCGGGTGCAGCGGGTCGACGTCCTCCTCGTGGCCACACTCGGCGAAGCAGTGGTCACGGTCGATGTGCCCGTGGAGATGAATCACGTCCACGGCTCCGGCCTTCTCCAGCAACCGATCGATGTTCTGGGTGACATGGATCATGCCGGGTCGGGAGGCAAGGGCGAGATGCGCCGGGTTCGGGTCGGCCGCACCGATGAACGTCCGCCGCTCGTCGTACCAGGAGATCACACCCTCGGGGTCTTCGCGGAATCCGTCGATCGAGGCCATCTTCATGGGGTCGACCTTCGTCCAGATACCATCGGTGTCCCGGAACGTGTGGATCCCAGACTCGCGGGACAGCCCGGCGCCCGAGAACGAGACGAGGTGTTCGGCGTCGGCGAGGAGCTGCCGGGCGCGGGTGAGCGGCATGAGCCAAGGGTACCCCGACGCCGGGCGTGCATTCCGACCCCCCACCGCCCCTCGCCCTACGGAAGCTCGATCGTGTGCGCCACCGTCGCCGTGGTCCGAGTGCCACCCACCACGACAGGAAGTTCGATCCGGGCCTGCTCGAACAGGCAGATCGACTCGGCGGCCGCGTCGCAGTACACAAGGCTGAGTTCGAGCGTGAACCCGCCGTCCTGCCGCACAACCGCGTCGAAGACGAGCGGGAGGTCGGGATCGGTCACCGTCACGTCGCCTCCGGTCACCGTTCCGGCCGTGGCATCCCACGAGAACGACGCGGGCGCTTCGGGGTTGAGCTTGTACCCGGTGGGGAAGACGATGTCGACCTCGAAGGTGACGGCTCCCTCCGCCAAGGTCGTCGGTTCGAGCCGGGTCCCCACCGCGGGCGTGAACGGCCGGAAGCCCTCGATGCCCTTGAGCACGAGCGTGTCGGCTTCACCGGTGGCAAGATCGAACACCCGGATGGCGTGGTTGTTCGTGTCGGCGATGTAGAGGACACCGTCGGCAACGGACAGCCCCCCGGGTTCGTCGAACCGGGCGTCCGCGCCGTCCGCCCATCCCGCCACCCCCCCGGCCAGCGTCTCGACCGTCCCCGTGTGCGGGTCGACGAGCCTCAGGGCGTCGTTGTAGGTATCGGCCACGTAGAGGAGACCATCCCACCACACGACGCCAAGCGGGTGCTGGAACCTTGCGGCCGAGCCGACGCCGTCCCTGAGCCCGAACGTGAAGAGGTCGTCGGCGGCCCCCGCCACCAGCCGCACCTCCTCCCCGGCGACGAGTCGAATCGAGCTCGACTCGGAGTCGGCGAAGTAGACGGTCCCGTCGGGAGCCACGGTCACCCCGGATGGCTGGGCCAACTCGGCCTCAAGGCGGGGTCCGTTGGCCGTCGACTCCCGACCGTTGCCGACCCACGGCTCGACGATCGAAGCGTCGGGATCGAACTCCCACAACTGGTGGCTCCCGGCCATGGCCACGACGAGGGAACCGGCCTCCGTGAAGGCGAGGTCCCACGGTGAGTGGAGGGCAGCAAACGCCGCCGGGCCCCCGGCCGGCGGCCACCTTCCCTGGTTCCCGGTCCCGGCCACGGTGGTCACGAGGCCAGTGGCGAGATCGATGCTCCGAATGGCATGGTTCCCGGTGTCGGCGACGAACAGCACACCGTCGCCGAACGCCAGTCCCTGGGGCGCGGCCAGGCCGGCCTCCAAGCCGACACCATCCACGAACGACTCCCGCCCGCTGCCGAACACCGCCTCGACCGCGCCGGTGAGGCGGTCGGCGACGACGACCTGGTGGTGACCCGTGTCGCTGATGGCCACCCGCCGTCCTCCCGGTTCGACCTCCACCTTGCCCGGATAGAACAGCACCGACTCGGGGGCTCGCTCCACCGCGGTCGTGAAGCGGCCGGGGGCGAGGATGCCTGCGGCGCCGGAAACGATCTCGGCGATGACGGGGGCCACGACCTCATACACGCCCTCCCCTTCCAGTCGGCCCACCAGTGTGCCGTCCGGGTGGATGAGCCACACGGTGGGCCACGCCCGCACGTCGTACGATCTCCAGATCTCGAACTCGGTGTCGTTGACCACGGGATGCTCGATCCCGTATCGGAGGACGACGTCCCTGATGCCTTCCGTGCCCCGCTCACCGTCGAACTTGGCGGAGTGGACACCGATCACCACGAGTTCCTCGGGGTACTCGGCCTCGAGTCGCTTGAGATCGGGAATGATGTGGATGCAGTTGACGCATCCGTACGTCCAGAAGTCGAGCAGCACCACCCTGCCTCGGAGTTCGTCGAGCGAGATCGGGTGATCGGTGTTCACCCAGTCGAGGCCGGTGGGGAACGCGGGCGCGGTCATCGCCCCGTCGTCCTCGGGAGCCGCCCCCGGCGTCGACGCCACGGTCACGCCCGGACCGCCGTCGCGGACCGGGGTCGCTTCGTCGGCGACGGGGGTACAGGCGGCCATCGAGAAACCGACGACCACAACGACTGCCAGGGTCCGCATGACCACAGGATGGCACCGCACCGGCCATGTCGGTCAGGGCCCCTCCGAACGACTCGACGGCACCCGAGCGGGTTAGGATGCCGAGATGCCCGAAGACAGCAACGCGTTCCTCACGAGCCGAGATGACCTTCGGGTTCCCACCAAGAATGTCGACGTCACGATCTACCTCATCGACGGCTCCCAACTGACCGGACACGTCTTCGCCGATCCGCAGGAGGACGACGCCAGCGACGCGGTCGTGACGCTCTTGTCGACGCCCGAGCCGCTGCTTCGCTTCGAGAGTTCGTTCGGTGAGTTCCTCCTCGTGGGAAAGGGATCAATCGAGTCCGTCCTCGTGGAGGACGCCGCCTCCAGCGACTCGGCCCGCTGCTTCGTGGCGACGCTCTCCGGGCACCGGTTCGTGGGTGGCATCCCCGGCGAACTCCACGCCGAGCGGCTCTCGGATGCGGTTCAGCTCCCCTGGATCGAAGTACTCACCGAGCGCGGAACGCTCCACGTGCGGTCGGAGCGGATCCTCTGGATCAAGACCTGAGGGGGGTCCCTACTTCTTGGACTTCTGGTAGTAGGGGTTCTCCCCGTGGGCGTGGTCGGTGGCGTCCTCCACCCCAGTGATCTCAGGGATCGCCTCCATGAGGGTGCGCTCGATGCCCTGCTTGAGGGTCACCGACGCCAAGCCACACCCCTGGCATCCGCCGAGGAGTTCGAGGTAGACGAGGTTGTTCTCGTCGATCGACACGAGCCTGGCTCCGCCTCCGTGGGAGGCGATGGCCGGATTGATCTGGGTCTCCAGGACATGGTGGACCTGGTCGACGAGGGGCCCTTCGAGGTCACCCGGGACACTGCCGGTGATCGCCGGCGACGGGGAGTTGGGGTTGTCGATCGAGAGCCCCGCCTCGCCGATCCTGAGCACGGCCCCCTCGAGGTTTGGCAGGTCCCGCTCCGGGTGGATGACCGCCAGGTCACCGTGGCGCTCGACCACGTCACCCTCCGCGGCGTCGGTGACCGGCACGAAGCTCAGCTCGTACGAGAACTGGATCCCCTGGATCCCGCTGATCTCCATCCTCAGTGCGAACTCCCCGTCACCCGGTTCGTTGTCGCGGATGTCGACGATCATCGCTAGCGCGTCTGGTTCGATGGAGAGTGTTGTAGACATGATCAGAGGTTAGGGCCTCCGCCCCACTTTCCAAGCGACAAGGTTCCGAGCCGCCTGCCCTACGCTCCGGCGCATGCCTCGGCTCCTGCTCATCATCCCGGCGTCGACCTACCGGGCCGCGGAGTTCCTTGATGCCACCGAAGCCGTCGGAGCCGAACCAATCGTCGCCACCAATTCCAACCCGCTCCTGGCCATGCGCCTCGGCGACCGGTTCATCGACCTCGACGACTGCAGCACGGACGAGATCGTCCGGAGGGCGAAGTCACTGGCCCCGATCCACGGCGTCCTGAGCCCCGACGATTCGATGGTGGTCCTGGCCAACGCGGTCGCCTCCGAGTTGGGTCTCGAGTCCAACCCGCCGTGGGCGGTGGCCGCCACCAAGAACAAGGCGATGCTGCGGCGTGCCCTGGACGGAATCGCCCCCCAACCGGCCTACCTCGTCGTCACCGCCCGGGATGATGTGACGGCCGCGGTGGCCGGCATCGGACCACCGGTGGTCATGAAGCCCCTGTCCCTGTCGGGGAGCCAGGGTGTCATTCGGGTCGACGATGCCTCCCAGGCCCCGGAGGTCGAGGAGCGGATTCGCCGCATCCTGGCGGCCCGCGGCTCCAACCCCGACGAACCACTCCTCGTCGAACGCTTCGTCCCCGGTCCCGAGGTGGCGGTCGAGGGTTTGCTCACCCGTGGTCGTCTCGAGATCCTGGCGGTGTTCGACAAGCCGGACCCGCTCGACGGGCCCTACTTCGAGGAGACGATGTACGTGACCCCCTCCCGGCACGGCCTCGACGTGCTCGAGGCCGTCCGGCGGACGGTCCAAGCCGCGTGTGACGGATTGGAACTCGCAACCGGTCCGATCCATGCCGAGCTCCGCATCCACGACTCGGCTGCGATCCTCATCGAGATGGCGGCCCGTCCCATCGGGGGTCGGTGCGGGACGGCGCTTCGTTTCGGGGCAGGTGTCAGCCACGAGATGGTCCTGGCCCGGGCAGCTCTGGGCATGAGGGACGACGTCCACCACGCGGCCGGGTCCGCCGGATCCCTCATGATCCCCATTCCCCGCAGCGGTGTGCTCCGAGCCGTCCACGGCCTGGAGGAAGCCCGGGGTGTCGCCGGCATCACCGGGATCGACATCTCGGTGCCTTTCGGGGAGCTGATCCTCGCCCTCCCCGAAGGTCATCGCTACCTCGGCTTCGCCTATGCCTCGACGCCGTCGCCGGCCGAGACGGAGCGGGCCCTGCGCCGGGCCATGGCGCTCATCCGCCCCCAGATCGAACCCGGCGGCGGACAGGACGTAGGCTCCCGCCCATGAACACCCTCACCGCCCAAGCGCTGTGGTCGCTCACCCGAGTCGGAAGGCCGGCCGCCGTGGGGGGCACCGTGGTGGTCCCGCTCACCACGTACGACCTCGATGCCAACGAGGGGACCTCGTCGCTCGTCCTGGTCGGCAACGACCGGTCCCGCACCCTCACCGCCGACGGCTTCGCGCCCGCAGTCTCCCCCGACGGTCGGCGAGTGGCGTTCCTCCGCAAGATCGACGACGTGCCGCAGCTCCATGTGATGCCCGTCGACGGGGGGGAGGCCCGCCGGCTGGGCAAGTTCCCGCTGGGTGCCGGATCCCCGGCGTGGACGCCCGACGGGTCACTCCTGGCCTGCATGGCCCACGTCTACGCCGACGCGCCCGATCTCGACGCCTCCGCCACCCGTCGCCAGGAGATCTCCGAGTCGAAGGTGTCGGCCAAGGTCACGGAGGAACGCACCTACCGCTTCTGGGACACCTGGCTCACCGACGACCGGGTCCTCCACCTGTTCCTCGTCGATGTCGACGACGGGGCGATCACCGATCTCACCCCCCATGCCCGCTTTCGCCCTCACCTCCCCACGAGCCCCGACCCGGTCGACCAGCTGACCATCGGACCCGACGGAGCCTCCATCGTCGTGGCTGCCGCCGACCTCGCCCGGGAGTGGCCTGTGAGGCCCCAAGCCGAGCTGTGGGAGGTGATGACGGCCGGCGGCAAGGCGCGCTGTCTGACGCCGGGCTCCCCGGGCGACGCCAGCCACCCCCGATTCACGCCCGATGGCCGCATCGTCTTCGGGGCGACCCGGGAACTCGACTACTACGCGACACCGGTCTTCCTCACGGTGCTCGATCCCTCCGACGGCACCCAGGCACCCCTCTACGACGAGTGGCACCTCAACCCCGAGGCCTGGGTGATCGACTCCACCGGCGACTCGGTCATCCTCACCGCCGAGGATCGGTCGCGCGTGAGCCTCTTTCGCCTCCCCACGGCAGGCGGGATCCCCTCACTCCTCGCCGAGGGCCACACCCTCGGCCAACCCGTCGCCGACGGATCCGGGCTGATCTACCTCCTCCAGCAGTCGATCTCCTCACCACCGGAGGTTGTGAGTGTGCCCGAGACCGGTGGCCCCATCACGGCCGTCACCGATGTCAACGGTGACGCCCTGTCGAGCCTCGACCTCGGCCCGGTGGAGGAACGATGGTTCTCGGGTGCCCGGGGAGACGACGTCCAGATGCACCTCGTCCACCCACCGGCGTTCGACCCCGAGCAGCGGTACCCACTCGTTCACCTGGTGCACGGCGGACCCCACAACTCGTTCGGCGACATGTGGCACTGGCGCTGGAACTACCACGCCTTCGCCGCCCCCGGCTACGTCGTCGCCCTCGTCAACTTCCACGGCTCGTCATCGTTCGGGCACGAGTTCTGCCAGTGCATCCAGGGTTCTTGGGGCGATCTGCCCCTCACGGACATCATGATCGCCACGGACCTCCTGTGGGAGGAGCCGTGGATCGACCCGACCCGTACCGCGATGGCAGGTGGATCGTACGGAGGGTATCTCGTGAGCTGGCTCGCCACCCAGACGGATCGCTTCACCTGTGCGGTGGCGCACGCCGCGGTGACCAACCAGGGAGCCATGTACGCAACCGACTCCACCCACGGGTTGGCCCGCGCCCGAGGCGCGGACCTCTGGGTGGATCGGGCCGCCGTCGATCGCTGGAGCCCTTCCCACCACTACGCCAACTACACGACGCCCACCCTCGTCATCCACGGGGAACGCGACTACCGAGTCCCCATCAACCAGGGACTGGAGCTCTACGGAGTGCTCAAGGCGAAGGGGGTCGATGCCCGCCTCCTCTACTACCCGGACGAGAACCACTGGATCCTGACTCCCCAGAACTCCATCCACTGGTACGGCGAGGTCCACGACTGGCTGGCTCGGTACCTGGGATGACGACGGTCATCTTCGCCGGCGGCGACCCCCCTCCCCCATCGGCACTCGACCACATCCCGCCGGAGCGTCATGTCATCGCGGCCGACTCCGGGCTCGACCACGCCCACCGCCTCGGCGTCGAGGTCCACCACGTCGTCGGTGACATGGACTCGGTCGACGCCGGGCTCCTCGACCGCGTGGCGGACTCGGTCGTGGTCGATCGCTTCCCCGAGGCCAAGGACGCCACCGATCTCGAACTGGCCGTCACGCTGGCGCTCCGGTCGAGCCCGGCCGAGATCGTCATCGTGGGCGGCCACGGCGGCCGCAACGACCACCTCATCGCCACCGCCCTCCTGCTGGCGTCGCCCCGCTTCGACCACACCCCCATCAGATGGCTGGCGGGCCGGGACCTCATCCACATCGTCCATGACGTCGTCACGATCCACGGCACCGTCGGCTCGACGGTCAGCCTCATCCCGGCCGTCGACGCGGCCGGGATCACGACGAGTGGCCTCCGCTGGGGACTGGTGGACGAGGCGCTCCACGCCGGCACCACCCGCGGCGTGTCCAACGAGATGACGGCTCCCCGGGCGACGATCACCGTCGAGTCGGGGACCCTCTTCGTGGTCCAACCGGGCGTCGTCGGGTAGCGGTCAGGCGTAGATCGACGAGATCACGTCCGCGTACTTGTCGGCAACGACGTTGCGCTTGACCTTCAGGGTTGGGGTCATCTCCCCGCCTTCGATCGAGAAGTCCTCCGGCAGGATCCGGAAGGTCCGGATCGACTCCGCCTTCGACACCGCCTTGTTGGCGATGTCGACGGCCTCCTGGACCTCGGCCAACAGGACGGGGTGTTCACGGTTGTCGGCCACCGATCCGGCGATCTCGTGGCTGGCGGCGAACCGCACCCACTCGTCGGGGTCGATCGTCACGATCGCCGCGATGAACGGTTGGGCATCACCGACCACCATGCACTGGCTGACGATGGGGGTGGAGCGCAGCCGGTCCTCGAGGACGGCGGGGGCGACGTTCTTGCCGGCGGCCGTGACGATGATCTCCTTCTTGCGGCCGGTGATGAACAGGAACCCGTCATCGTCGAGGGTCCCGATGTCTCCCGTATGGAACCAGCCGTCGGGTTCGATGGCCTCGGCCGTGGCCTGCTCGTTGCGCCAGTATCCCTTGAAGACGTGCGGGCCCTTGATGAGGACCTCGCCGTCGTCGGCGATCTTGACGGAGGCGCCGGGGAGGGGCCGTCCCACCGACCCGATGCGCCGGGCACCGGGGTGATTCACCGTGGTCCCGGCCGACGTCTCGGTGAGGCCGTAGCCCTCCATGATCTCGAGGCCGATCCCGTCGAAGTAGAAGCCGAGCCGCGAACCGAGGGCGGCCCCACCGGAGACCGCGTACTCGGCCTGTCCACCGAGCGCCGTCCGCAGCTTCGAGTACACGAGCTTGTCGAACAGCCCGTGGCGGAGCTTGAGGCCCATCGGGATCCGTCCGTCCTGGCGAGCCTGCGAGAACGCGATGGCGGTGGCGGTGGCGGCGTCGAAGATCTTGCCCTTCCCACCGTCGTGTGCCTTGGCCTGCGC
Source organism: Acidimicrobiia bacterium (assembly GCA_041635475.1). GTDB lineage: Bacteria > Actinomycetota > Acidimicrobiia > Spongiisociales > JAENVV01. The sequence continues at coordinate 88,432 of JBFKVA010000002.1, forward strand.
CCCGTTGAAGACCTTCTCGAACACCCGGGGCACCGAGAACAGCCACGTCGGCTGAACCATCGGCAGCTCCTCCATGAGGTTCGGTATCCCGGTGCTGTAGGCCATCTTCGACCCCTGGTTCACCGAGGCGACCTGGATGAGGCGGGCGAAGATGTGGGCGAGCGGGAGGAACATGAGGGTGGAGGCCCTTTCATGAAGCAACTGACCGAGGATGGTCTCGGCCTGCTTCACCGTCCACACGAAGTTGTGGTGGGTGAGGTGGCATCCCTTGGGCATCCCGGTGGTGCCCGAGGTGTACACGAGCGTGGCCAGGTCGTCCCCGTTGAGCGAGTTGGCCCGGGCCAGGACCTGGTCGTCGGACACGTCCTTGCCGGCCTCGGTGAGCTTGTCCAGGCCGCCATCGTCGATGACGAAGACGTGCTCACACGTTCCGAGTGACCCCGAGACGGAGTCGAAGACGCCCTTGAGGGTGTCGTCGGCCAGGATGATCGCCCTGGCCTCAGAGTTCCCGACGATCCACTCGACCTGCTCGGCCGACGAGGTCTCGTAGATGGTGACCGTGGCGCACCCGGCAGCCCAGATGGCGTAGTCCAGCAACGTGAACTCGATTCGGGTGGGGGTGAAGAGGCACACCCGATCGCCCTTTTCGAGGCCGAGGGCCATGAGCCCGGCCGCCAGGCGGCGCACCTTGGTGGCCATCTCGCCCAGGGTGACGTCGACGAACGCGTCCCCGTCCCGGTAGGCGAGGACGGCCTTGGAGGGCACCGTGGCCTCCACGGCCCACAGGGTGTCCGGGACCGTGAGGTTGGCATCGACGGCAACGGCGCCGGGACTCGTGAATTCCTGCATGGGGTGCTCCTGGGACCGGGGTGGACGCGCAGAATCCTACTCAGCCAGCGAGGGGGGCGGGGTGGGCCACTCCTCCTACTCGGAGGCGCTCAGCGAACGAGGCCGTCGGTCCGCAACTGCTCGATCTCGAGGTTGGTGAACCCCGCCGCGCCCAGGATCTCATCGGTCGACGACCCGGGTTCGACCGGGGCGGTCCGCACCGCCCCCGGGGTACGGCTGAACCGGGGTGCGGGGCCGGGTTGGGTGACTCCGTCCACGTCGATGAAGGTGCCTCGGGCGACCAGGTGGGGATGGTGAGGGGCTTCCCACATCGACAGGACCGGGGCCACACAGGCGTCCGTCCCGGCGAACACCTCCGCCCACGCGTTCCGGGTCCTCGTCCGGAAGATCGCCGCCATCCGCTCCCTCGTCGACTGCCACAGGGCCACGTTCCACTGCTCGGCCGCATCGTCGGGCGGAAGGCCCAGGGCCTCGAGGAGGGCGGCGTAGAACTGGGGCTCGATGGCGCCCACCGCCATGTGCTCCCCGTCGGCGGTCTCGTAGACGTCGTAGAACGGCGCTCCCCCGTCCAGGAGATTCGTCCCTCGCTCGGGGCGCCACGCACCCGAGGCGGCCAGTCCGAAGATCATGGCCCCCAGCGTGCTCGCACCGTCCACCATGGCGGCGTCGATCACCTGCCCACGACCGCTCGTTTTCGCCTCCAGGACACCACACACGATCCCGAATGCCAACAGGAGCCCGCCCCCACCGAAGTCCCCGACGAGGTTGAGGGGGATCGATGGGGGCCGGTTGGCGGGGCCGATGGCGTGGAGCATCCCGGTGAGCGCGATGTAGTCGATGTCGTGGCCGGGCATCGACGCCCACGGCCCTTCCTGGCCCCAGCCCGTCATGCGCCCGTAGACGAGCCCGGGGTTGCGGGCGAGGCAGGCGTCCGGGCCGATGCCGAGGCGCTCGGCCACCCCCGGGCGCATCCCCTCGAACATGGCGTCGGCGCCCTCCACCAGCCGAAGCACGACCTCGGCGGCGTGCGGCTGCTTGAGGTCGAGCGCGATCGACCTCCGGCCGCGGGCCATGACATCGAACCGCACCTCGGTGGCGGTGAACATGCGGCCGGCGTCCAGCCGGTCGATGCGGATGACATCCGCTCCCAGGTCGGCCAGCAGCATCCCACACAATGGGCCGGGACCGAGGCCTGTGACCTCCAGGACCGTCACTCCGGATAGGGGCCCGCTCATCGGCACACTCCACGTCGCTGCGGCAACACTATCGCCGAGGTCCACCCGCGTCGACGTCCGGGGGCACGGTGGGGGGTCGGGAGCGAGCCGCCAATCGGCATCAGGGCAGGTGGGACCGGAGGAAGGCGTACATCCGATCCCGGGCCGCGGGCCCCGGACCCTCGTCGTAGTAGTCGAACGCGTGGTGTCCTCCCGGGTGGACGGCCAGGACCGTTTCGTTGCCGGCGGCGGCCCAGCGGGACGCCATGAAGAGCGAGTCGTCGACGAGTGGATCCCGGGTCCCGATCGTGAAGAGGGCCGGGCACAGCGCCCCGAGGTCGGCGCGCAGGGGTGAGACCCGGGGGTCGGCCGGGTCCGCTTCGCCCAGGAAGTGCCCGATCATCCATTCCAGTGTCGTCTGGGCGAACGTCACCGGTGGGTCACCGAACGACCGGGCCGACGGGGTGAGGGAGAGGTCGAACACGCCGTACACGAGGTTGGCGGCTCGGAAGGGCACACTCCCCCGCTCATCGCGGAGCCGGAGGAGGGCGAGGGCGGCCAGGTGGGCGCCGGCCGATTCGCCGCCCACGAAGCGGGCGGCCGTTCCCCACTCGCCCTGCGCGTGGTCGGCGACCCAGGCAGCCACCGCCGCCACGTCGTCGGGCCCGGCCGGGAACGGGTCTTCCGGGGCCAGGCGGTAGTACGGGCTGACCACGACCAGGCCGGTGGAGTCCGCCAGCCGCTCATTGAGGTAGTCCACATGGTGGGGGCGTCCCAGGACCCAGCCCCCACCGTGGACATGGAGGTACACGCCCCGGGCCGCACTACGCGGGGGAATGACCCTCAGGCGGATGTCACCGGCGGGGCCGGGAACCCAGCGCTCGACCGCCCGATCCGACGGTGGCTTCACCGGGAAGACGGAGATCCCTTCCTCCCGGGCCTGGCGGGCGGCTTGAGGGGTCGTGATGGGTGGGAGGGTCGCCAGCTTCTCGGCCACCCGGGCGTCGAAGGAGCCCTGTCCCGGGTCCGGCCCCGCCGGCCAGGTCACTTCGAGCATCAGCCCTCGGCTTCGACGACGTCGGAGCGCCCATCGCCGTCCTCGTCACCGGCGATGGTGGATTCGACGGGATGCTGCGCCAGGTACGTCGAGACGAGCGCCTGACCGATGGCGGCGACCGGCAGGGCCAGGAAGGCACCGAGGGCGCCCATGAGCAGGATGCCGGCGACGGCAGCACCGAAGCCGATGGCCGGGTGGAGGGACATGCGTTGGGCGGTGATCTTGGGCGCCAGCCAGTAGTTCTCGACTTGCTGGTAACCGAGGAGGACGACGAGTACCCACAGGGCCAGGGACGGTTCGACGGCCAAGGCGGCCAGGAGCGGGATGACCGCGGCGATGTACCCGCCCACAGCCGGGATGAACTGGGAGATCACACCGACCCAGACCCCGTAGGCAACCGGGCTGGGCAGGCCGACGATGGCGAAGAGGATGGAGTGGACGGCAGCGGAGATCAAAGCCAGTTGGAGTCGCGACGCCACGTACCCACCGGTCTTCTGGATCGAGATCTCCCACATGCGGGCCACCTCGCGCTGCCGCTCGGGGGGGAACGCCGCGAAGAGGCGCCGTCGCAGCCGAGGCCCGTCGGCCAGGAGGAAGAACGTGAACAGGAGGACCGTGAACGTCCGGATGATGAGCGAACCGATGGCGCCCACGACACCGGCCAGCTGGTTGGCGACGGTCGAGGCATACCTGCCGATGAGGTCGCTGATGCTCCCCGCCGAGTCCGTGAGGGTGTCGAGCGAGTACCGGTACCCGAACACCTCGACCTCCGTGCCGAGGTCGTCGAGGAAGTCGGTCGCCCGGTCGAGCAACGTCGCCACCTGGCGCACGAACGGGGGAAGGACGACGAACCCCACACCGACGATGACGAGCACGGCCAGGAGGAGCACGACCCCGGTCGCTCGCGTCCTCGGCCATCCCCGATGGGCAAGGGCCGCCACCGCTGGTTCGAAGGCGAACGACAGGAAGAGCGCCACGAGGAGCGCCAGCAGGAGGCTCCGCACCTGCCAGGCCGCCCACAGGGCGGCGGCGGTGAGAAGGGCTGCTAGGACGATCCGCCACAGCAACGCGTTGAGGAATGGTGGGAGGTCACGCTCCATCGTCGACAGCGTAGGCGGCCGGCCCACCGGGTGGTCGCTCTGTCTGTGTGCGTGGTGATCCCGGGTCGCAGCCGGCACCCTTTCGACCCCCGGTAGCATCCGGTCGACCCACGCATCGAAAGGACCCTGGCATGGAGATCAGTGGCAGTTCCGCCATCGTCACCGGCGGCGCCTCGGGGCTTGGCGGAGCCACGGCCCGCCGGCTCGCCGCGGCGGGCATGCACGTCGTCATCGTCGACCTCAACGACACGCTGGGCGAAGAGATGGCGTCCGAGGTCAATGGGGCGTTCGTGAAAGCAGACGTCCGCGACGAAGACCAGGTGCAGGCGGCCGTCACCGCGGCGGTGGAGATGGCCCCCCTGCGGGTGCTCATCAACTGCGCCGGGCTCGGCATCGCGCTGCGGACCATCGATCGCGACGCCAACCCCCACCCGCTCGGCAACTTCGAGTTCGTCATCGGCGTCAACCTCATCGGGACGTTCAACTCCATTCGGCTGGCCGCCGCCGCCATGGCGCGCAACGAACCCGACGCCGGGGGCGAACGGGGAGCGATGGTCAACACCGCCTCCGTGGCGGCAGTCGATGGCCAGATCGGCCAGGCCGCGTACTCGGCCTCCAAGGGAGGCGTGGTGGGCATGACGCTTCCCATCGCCCGCGACCTGGCCTCGGTGGGGATTCGGGTCAACACGATCCTCCCCGGGATCATGGACACACCCCTGCTGGGCTCCCTCCCGGAGAACGTACGGGATGCCCTCGGCCAATCGGTCCTTCACCCCAAGCGTCTCGGTCGGCCCGAGGAGTTCGCCGAGATGGCCCACACGCTGGTCACCAACAGCTACATGAACGGTGAGTCCCTGCGCCTCGATGGTGGCATCCGCATGCCTCCCAAGTAGGCGTGGTCGGCATCTTCGACTCCGGACTCGGAGGGCTGTCGGTCCTCACCGCCGTCCGGGGGGTGCTCCCTCTGGCCGACGTCGTCTACGTCGCCGACCAGTCGCGGGCGCCGTACGGGGATCGTCCGGCCGCCGAGGTCTTGCAGTTCGCCCGTGAGATGCACGATGTCATGGCACGGCGCGGGACGACCACGACGGTGCTGGCCAGCAACACGATCTCCAACGCCGCCCTCCACGAACTGCGACGGGACCACCCCGATCGGGTGTTCGTGGGACTGGAGCCCGCGGTCAAGCCGGCGGTTGCGGCCACCCGCAGCAAAGTGATCGCCGTGCTGGGCACGACCGGGACCATCGGCGGCCCCCTCCTCGCCGACCTGGTTCGGCGGTTCGCAGGGGACGTCGCCGTCATCGGGGTGGCCCTCCCCGGTTTGGTGGAGATCATCGAGGACGGCCTGGGCGAGACCCCCCACGCCGAGGCCTTCCTCACCGGTCACTTGGAGGAACCCAAGCGGCGGGGCGCAGACGTCTACGTGCTCGCCTGCACCCACTACCCGTTCGCCATCACGTCCCTGCGGCGCGTGGTCGGCGAGGCACACATCATCGACCCCGCCCGCGCGGTGGCCGTCCAGGTCGGACGGGTCCATGCGGCGACCGGGACCGGCCGGACCGTGGCGCTCACCACGGGGGACCCGGTCCGCTTCCGGAACCAGGTTGCCGAGGTCGTGCCCGGCCTGGCCTTCGACGCCATCGAGACGATCGCCTGACGCGGCCTCCCCGGTCGCTCGCCTTTCCGTGGTCCTTCGCATACGCTGGGACGCCATGCCCCGGACCCGTCCGTTCCTTCTCGCGTGTGTGCTCGCGCTCACAGCCTGCTCGGGGCCGCTGGCGGCCGACGCCCCCGGCGACGTCATCTACGCCGACTCCTGCGCCCCCTGTCACGGCAAGCGCCTCCAAGGGCGAAGCGGGCCACCTCTCGGCGGGGCAAACGCCCCCTCCGCCCAGGAGGACGAGGCCTACTTCATCAACACCGTGACGAAGGGCCGGTCGCGCATGCCCTCGTTCGAGGGGCGGCTCTCCGACGAACAGATCGCCCGAGTGGTGGCGTACGTCATGAGCCGACAGGATCGCCCGGGCGAGTAGCCCACCGCTCGAACACCACCATCCCGGCGGCGCCGGCCACCCCGAGGCCGATGGCGAGACCGACACCACCGGTCGGGGCCACGGCCCGTGGGTCGAGGCAGTCGAGGCAGTCCGTCCACGGCCACAGGCGCGGCAGCGAACCGACGATGAACCCGACGAGGGCCGCGATCGTCGGGTCGTGGTACCGGACGAGGGTCCAGCGCAGGACCCGGACGAAGAGGAGCAGTCCGATCACCGCCCCCAGGGCGAAGAGGCCGACCGTGCCCACGTCGCGGACATGGACGGCTTCCACCGCGCGCTCGTACTGGCCGACGAGGAGCAGGATGAACGACCCGGAGATCCCGGGGAGGATCATGGCACAGATCGCCAAGGCTCCCCCCAGGAGCGCCCACGGTGCCGTGGGCGGCGTGCGGGTCGGCGTCGAGAAGGCCACGACGGCCCCGATGAGGCCCCCGGTGGCGGCCGCCCCCACCAGCGCCGGGCTCCACCTGAGCCTGCGCCCGACGACGATGGCCGACGCAACCACGAGTCCCGCGAAGAACGAGAACAGCCGGGGTCGAGCGACCTGATCGCCGAGCCATCCATCCAGGGTCCCGGCCAGGGCCACCACTGCCGTCCCGATGCCCAGGAGGAGGGGAAGGAGGAACCCGAGGTCGAGCCGGCGACCGAGGGCGGTCCACGTGCGTCGCCGGATCATCCCCACCGCCGGCACGTCGAATGAGTGGATGGCGGCCACGAGTCGCTCGTACCGACCGGACACGAAGGCGATGGTGCCGCCAGAGACTCCTGGCACGAGGTCGGCCATGCCCATCACCACCCCGACGACGAAGTGGGAGAAGGTGACCCGCATCCCCGCAAGGGTACGCGGCCCCCGGTCCCTGGTCGGGGAGTTGGGCGAGTGACCCGGGAGAGAAGGGCTACGATGCCGGGCCATGCGCGTGGCAATCATCGGGGCCGGTTCGTGGGGAACGACGATGGCCGCGCTCATCGCACCGCAGGCCGACGTCGTCGTGTGGGCGCGCCGTCCCGAGCAGGCAGCTGCCATCAGCGCGGGCGAGAACCCCGACTACCTCCCCGGCTACCGGCTGCCGCCCATGGAAGCGACGGCCGACCTGGCCGCCGCGTTCGAGGGAGCCGAGGCGATTCTCATGGCCGTTCCCTCCCATGGATACCGGGGTGTGCTGGCGGCAGCCCCCGACCCGGGGGCCTCGATACCCATCCTCTCCCTCACGAAGGGGATCGAGGAGGGCACCGGGAGGCGCATGACCGAGGTCACCCGAGAGGTCCTTCCCGACCACGACATCTCACGTATCGGGGTGCTGTCGGGTCCCAACCTCGCCAAGGAGATCATGAACGGTGAGCCGGCGGCGACGGTCATTGCCATGCGTGACCTGGCGATGGCCGAGGAGCTGCAGCGGGTGATCATGACACCTCGGTTCCGGGTGTACACCAATAACGACGTGATCGGGTCCGAGTTGTGTGGATCGCTCAAGAACGTCATGGCCATCGCCTCGGGGATGATCAGCGGCATGGAGTTGGGTCTCAACACCACCGGGATGTTCCTCACGAGGGCACTCGCCGAGATGACACGCCTGGGGATCCGCCTCGGCAGCTCTCCTCTCACCTTCGGGGGCCTGGCCGGGGTGGGTGACCTCGTTGCCACCTGTCTCAGTCCCCTCTCTCGGAACCACACGGTGGGCAAGAAACTCGGTCGTGGCATGACGCTGTCGGAGATCCTCGCCGAGTCGTCCCAGGTGGCCGAGGGCGTCAAGACGACGCCTGCGGTCCTCGCCCTGGCGGACCACGAAGGCGTCGAGATGCCGATCGCCATCGAGGTCGGCCGGGTTCTCCGTGAGGAGTCGACTCCCGCCGAGTCCGTGTCCCGTCTCATGACCCGCGAGGCCCGGCCCGAGGCACACGGGATCCTCTAGACCGGCGCCCGGCGTCGCCGGCCGGGAGCGGCGGCCCGGTGCGCACGGTACGCTGCCGGATTCCCTCACGAGGAGTGCCGTTGGCCGGCTCCGGGTTGAAGCGATCCCTCGGACTCGGGTCGATCATGGCGGTGAGCCTCGCCACGATCGGACCGGGCATCTTCCTGCTGCCGTCCGCGGCCGTGGACAAGGCCGGCCCGGCCGCCGCCCTCGCGTTTCTCATCGCCGGCATCGTCGTGCTCCCGGCCGCCCTCTCGAAGGCCGAGATGGCCACGGCCCTCCCGCAGGCAGGCGGCACCTACCTGTACATCGACAAGGCCATGGGCCCCCTCCTCGGAACGATCGCCGGCATCGGGGTCTGGTTCTCACTCGTCTTCAAGGCTGCGTTCGCCCTTTCCGGGCTCGGTGAGTACCTCGCACTCATTGGGGATCTCCCCGCCCTTCCCGTGGCCTTGGTACTGGCCGTAGGGCTGACCCTCCTCAACATGAGGGGAGCCCAGCTGTCGGGATCGCTCCAGACGTGGATCGTCGTGGCGGTCCTCATCGGGGTCGCGGTCTTCATCCCGGGCGCACTTGTGCGGCTCGACGGCGCCGCCCTCGGCCCGTTCGCGCCCAAGGGAACCGCCTCGGTCTTCGCCGCCTCGGCCCTCGTCTTCGTCGCCTACGCCGGCGTGACGAAGGTCGCCAGCATCGCCGAGGAGGCCAAGCACCCGGAGAAGAACATCCCCCGGGGAATCCTGTTCCCCCTGTTCGCCATGATGGTCGTGTTCCCGCTGGCCACGCTGGCCATGCTGGGACTCGTGAGCGCCACCGACCTGGCGGCGACGACGACCCCGGCCGCCGATGCGGCCGCGGTGCTGTTTGGCCCGATCGGCCTGTGGCTCATGGCCGGCCTCGGTGTCCTGGCCCTCGTCTCGATGGCCAACGCCGGGGTGCTTGCGTCATCGCGGTACCCGTTCGCGATGGCACGCAACGGATTGGCACCGCGGTCCCTGGGAGGGGTCTCGGCCCGAACCGGGGTCCCGACCGCCTCGGTCGTCCTCAGCGGTGGCCTCATGGTCGTCCTCATCGCCACGCTCCCACTCACCGAGTTGGCCAAACTGGCCTCCGGGTTCCAGCTGCTCGTCTTTGCGTTCGTCAACCTGGCGCCGATCGCCTTCCGCGCCAGTGGTGTCGCCTACTACCAGCCAACGTTCCGGTCACCGCTGTATCCGTTCGTCCAGCTGTTCGGGATCGCCGCCAGCCTCGCCTTGCTCACCCAACTGGGGACGCTGCCGCTGGTCGGGGCCGTCGGCATCGTCGCCGGCGGCGTCGTCTGGTACCGGTTCTTCGGGAAGTCGCGGGCGTCACGGGAGTCCGCACTGCTCGATGCACTACGGATCAGGGAGAACGAACGAGTGCTCATGCTCACGCGAGAGGCCATCGAGGGCGGCGGCAACCAGCACACCCTCGTCGTCACGAGGAGCAACGTCTCCCCCGCCAAGGCGGCCGAACTCGTCCACATCGGGGACCAACTGCTCCACCGGGACGGCCATCTCCACTTCCTCAGGCTCGAGCACGGGGAGGACCCCGAGACCGACCTCATCTGGGATCGGATCCTTCCTGGCGAGGCTCCCCCCAAGACGCAGCTCCTCATCGACGACACCGGCCGGCGCCGCCAGCGCTCGGCCGTCGCCGACCACGTGCAGTCGATCCACATCGACCTCATGCTCGCCGAGATGCCCCCGGACACCCGTCGTTCCCACGGCTTCGTCAGGGACGTGCGGTGGCTGGGGGACCATGTGGACTGCGACACCGTCCTCCTTCGCTACCGGGGCCTGAGCCGCATCAACCGGATCGTCGTCCTCGGCTCGGGCGGGCCCGCCGACGTCGCCAAGGTCGCGCTCGCCAACAAACTGGCGGTGGCCGAGGGAGCCTCCATCCGGTTCGTCCATGTCGTCGACGACATCGCCACGGAGCCGCAGATCGAGTTCATCCACGAGTACCAGGCCAAGCTCGGGGCCCTGTGCACGGTGCCCACCCAGAGCCTCGTACCCCGTTCGGCGGGGCTTCTCGAAGCCATCGAGGAGACCTCCCGGGACGCCGACCTCGTGGTCATCGGCGCCCCGCTCGACGCAACCTCGCGGTTCACACTCGCCGACCGCATCATGGAGACGCTCGACGTCCCGGTGGCGGTCGTCCACGTCCATGCCTACGCCCAGGCCGGGCTGCGCCGGCGCATCCTCCAACTCGTCATGCACTGACCGGCCGCGGCGCACACCCAACTACGGTTTCCGCCATGGACTACCCGCTCACCTACACCCGGAAGGTTCGGTTCTCGGACACCGATGCCCAGGGCATCGTCTTCAACGCCAACTACCCCGTCTACTGGGACGACGCCACCACCGACTACTTCGATGCCCTCGGCCTCCGCTGGAGTGACATGGTGGAGGCCGGGTACGAGATGGTGCTCGGGCACCTCGACATCGCCTTTCGGTCGTCGGCCCGCCTCGGCGACGAGCTCGTCACCGGGGTCCGGATCCGTGAGGCGGGCCGATCGAGCGTGATCTTCGAGGCCCGCTCGTGGGTGGCTGCCACCGGGGCGACCGTGGTGGAGGGCACTCTCGTCCAGGTCTTCGTCGACGCCGAGCACTTCCGGCCGACCGACGTCCCCGAGTTCTTCCTCGAAGCCGCGGGCCGCCTGGAGGGCGGTCCGATCGCTCGCTCGGTGAAGGGTCCCCGCCCCGCCCTCGTTCCCCCTCGTCCCCGGATCCGACACCTCGAGGACTTCGTCGTCGGCGAGGTGATGGAGTCCGATCCGTACCTCGTCACCGCGGACGAGATGGTGTCGTTCGCCCGCCAGTACGACCCGCAGGGCATCCACATCGACCCCGCGGTCGCCACCGAAGGGCCGTTCGGAGGGCTCATCGCCTCCGGATGGTTGACGACCGCCATCGCCATGCGGGCCATGGTCGAGAACTTCATCAGCCCCGAACACGCGCTCGGCTCCCCGGGCATGGACGAGGTTCGGTGGCTGCTCCCGGTCCGGGCCGGGGATGAGCTCACGACCCGGGCAACGATCGAGAAGGTGGAGGCGTCGACGTCGAACCCGGCTCGGGGGTCCGTCCACTCCTTCATCGAGGTCCTCAACCAGCGCGGCGAGCTCGTCATGAGCATGCGGGGACGGGGCTTCTACCTGCGCCGGGAGGCCTGACCGGAACGGGTGGCGGCCGGGTTCGGCCCCGCGGCGGGCCCGGACCGCGGGAGTAGCCTCAACCCTTCACTGACGAAGAGAGGTATCGACATGATGTCATTCGATGGCCGCGTCGCGATCATCACCGGCGCCGGGGGTGGGTTGGGACGAACCCACGCACTCGCCCTCGCGGCCCGCGGCGCCCGGGTCGTGGTGAACGACCTCGGAGGGGACATCCACGGCACGGGCGGTTCGCCCACGCCGGCCATGGAGGTCGTTGCCGAGATCGAGGCCGCCGGCGGTGAGGCCGTGGCCAACGGGGCAAACGTGGCGGACGCCGACCAGGTGGAGGCGATGGTGGCCGCGGCCATCGAGCGGTGGGGTCGGGTCGACATCCTCGTCAACAACGCCGGGATCCTGCGCGACAAATCGTTCGTCAACATGACCGCCGAGGAGTTCGACGCCGTCCTCGACGTCCATCTCAAGGGCGCGTACAACACATCCAAGGCCGCGTGGCCGCACATGCGCGAGCAGTCGTACGGGCGCATCGTGAACACCACGTCGTCAAGTGGCCTCTACGGCAACTTCGGGCAGGCCAACTACAGCGCGGCGAAGATGGCACTCGTGGGTTTGATGAACACGCTTGCCCTCGAAGGGGCCAAGTACAACATCCGGGTCAACTGCCTGGCACCGGCGGCGGGCACCCGCATGACCGAGGGCCTCATCCCCGACGAGGCGTTCGGGCTCCTGTCCCCGGAGTCCGTGACCGTCGGCCTGGTGTGGCTCGTGAGCGAGGAGGCACCCACGAGGTTCATCCTCGGGGCCGGGGGCGGTGCCTTCGCCCGCACGTACGTCATGGAGACCGCCGGGATCGCCCTGGAGGGTTCCGACCTCACGCCCGAGGGCCTCGCCGCCCGCCTGTCCGATCTCCAATCGACCGACGGGGCGACCGAGCCCACGCAAGGTGCCGAGCAGACCATGAAGCTCGCCCAACTCGCCATGAACCTCAAGGAGCAACCATGAAGGAAGCCGTCATCGTCGCCAGCGCCCGGACCCCCATCGGACGGGCGTACCGAGGTGCGTTCAACGACACCGCAGGACCCACCTTGGCGGCCTTCGCCCTCCGGGCCGCGGTGGAGCGAGCAGGGGTGGACCCGGGGGAGATCGATGACGTGGTCCTCGGATGCGCCATGCAGCAGGGCGTCCAGGCGCTCAACGTCGCCCGCTACGCGGCCCTCGCAGCCGGGTTCCCGACCTCGGTGTCGGGCATGTCGATCGATCGGCAGTGCTCCTCGGGCATGATGGCCGTGGCGGCCGCCGCCCACCAGGTCGTCGTCGACGGGGCGCCCGTCGTCGTGGCCGGGGGCATCGACTCGATCTCCATGGTTCAGAACGAGAAGTTCCGGCTCGAACTCGACCCCGGCCTGCTCGAGGTCCAGCCGCTTGCCTACATGCCGATGATCGACACCGCCGAGGTCGTGGCCGAGCGATACGGCATCTCGCGCGAGGTGTGTGACGAGTACGCCCTCCAGAGCCAGCAGCGGACCGCGCTGGCCCAGGCGAACGGCCTCTTCGAGAGTGAGATCATCGAGGTCACCGCCCGACAGAAGCTCGTCAACCGGGACACCGGCGAGACCTCGTTCGCCGACGTCACCCTCTCGCTCGACGAGGGCAATCGGCCGGATACCACCCTCGACGGCCTGGCCCAGCTCCAACCGGTGCGGGGTCCGGGCAAGAACGTCACGGCGGGCAACGCATCACAGCTGTCGGACGGGGCTGCCGCGGTCGTGGTGATGGAGGCCGCCGAGGCGGCGCGCCGAGACCTCGAGCCTCTTGGCTACTTCCGCGGAATGGCGGTGGCGGGCGTGGATCCCGATGAGATGGGCATCGGGCCGGTGTTCGCCGTCCCCAAGTTGCTCGAACGCACCGGGCTGTCGATGGACGACATCGACCTGTGGGAGCTCAACGAGGCGTTCGCCGTCCAGACCCTCTACTGCCGCGACCAGCTCGGGATCGACAACGAGATCTTCAACGTCAACGGCGGGGCCATCTCCATCGGCCACCCGTACGGCATGACCGGCGCCCGTCAGGTCGGTCACCTTCTCATGGAGCTGAAGCGCCGTGGCGGCCGGTACGGGGTTGTGACCATGTGCGTTGGCGGAGGCATGGGCGCCGCCGGTCTCTTCGAGGCGGTGTAGGCGACCGGCTACCTCGCCCCTCCACCACCGATGCCGGCCGGCCCCACCGGGACGGCCACGACGACCGTGTTGGAGTCGTACGACCGATCGGCCCGTGAGAAGCTGCCACCGCAGGTGATGAGGGTGAGCACCGGGCCCCCGGCCCTGGCGAACACCCGGTCGAGGGGGAGCTCATCCTTGTCGATGAGTTCCACGGCCCGCACCACGAAGCGGGCGACCTCGCCTGCGGCATCGGTGACCTCGATGATGTCACCCTCGTGGAGCGTCCCCAGCCGGAAGAACACCCCGGGTCCCTGCCGGGCGGAGTCGATGTGGGCGGCCATCACCGCCGACCCGGGGTCGCCGGGCACGGGACCGTACCTGTACCAGCCAACCGTGTCGACATCGCTCGGGACCTCCATGAGCCCGGAGCCGTCGATCCCGAGGGCCACCACGGAGGTGTCCACCCCGAGGGCCGGGATGCGAATCCGCGACGGTGCCGGTCGAGGGTCCGTCGCCGTGACCTCACCGCCGACGGGGGTGAGGACGGAGGCGGGGGCGGACTCGACGACCGAGACACCCACCGTGGTCGGGGTGATCACCCTCGAGGGTGTCCACGTCGCGGTGGAAGGGGGCAGCGCGGCGAGGACGTCGCCGGTGTCCCGCGGGCTGTAGTACCACCACGAGGCGATCGCACCAACGACGAGGACGAGCCCGAAAAGGGCTCGTCCTCGTCTCATCGAAATGGACATGGGTCGGTCCGGTCCGGGTCGGTCAGTCGCGGACGGTCCTGCGACTCGAGGCCAGGACCGCCAGGCCCAGCACCCCGAGCGCGAGGCTCAGGAGGCCGACCGTCGAGGCGACACCACCGTTGCCGGCCGGGACCCCCGCCGGGGCGGAGTGAAGGCCGTCGATGGCGAACACGGCCACGGTGAAGGAACCGTCATCGAGTGAGCCGATGGCATGCACGACGACGTTGGTGCCCTCGGGAACCTCGACGTCAGCTCCGAACACGACGGGCTCGGTGGCCCCGGTCGGCACGATCTGCATCGGGTACGTGCCTGCGGGCACGTCGGCCACGCCGGCGGCACCGTTGGGAACCGCGGTGAAGAGCGGGACATCGCCGGCCCAGATGTCGACCACGGGGGCCGCGGCCAGGTGGCGAGCGGTCACCCGGCCCTCACCGGCGGCGATGGCAGAGATGTCGTCGACGAGGACGGAGATGAGCGGCGCGCCGTCCGCGTCGAGGTGGGCGGCGATCGTCGCCGACACACCGGCGGGAAGCTCAACCGTCTTGGAGAGGGCGGCATCGGTCGTCACCGGATCGGCGCCGGCGGCGTAGATCTCGATCTCGTAGGTGGCCGCAGGCAACTCGAGGGGACCGGCCACCTGGCCGAACTCGAAGCCCGTGAGCAATGGTGCGTCGTAGGCGGCGTTGGCGTACACGTCGAC